>NZ_JBEZEX010000023.1:0-117693 GCF_040649115.1 Micromonospora sp. NPDC049049
ATCTGGCTGACCCGCCCGTCCTTGACGAACACCCGCTGACCACACCCCACAGCGCAGTACGGGCAGACAGACCGGGCCATCGAATCGGCGTCATCCGTGCGGGCGGTCAGCGCGCGGGACCCGTCGGACTTCGCCGCGGCACCCCGGCCCAGCGGGTCCGTGCCGGCGAGCTGGCGATAGACCGGCCAGCCCTCGAACCAGCTGCGCACCCCCATCGCCGCACCTTCCCGACCAATCCCGCCAAATATGAACACTCTGACGTTAGTTGAGGTGCCGGCCCGGCCGCAGCGAGATCACCAACAGACATGCCTCCCCCAGCCCTTCGGTACGGGCCGGGAGAGGCATGGGGTACGGCGTTGGTCAGTGCGGCTGTAGCTGGCCGACGTGTTGATCGCTGAAGGTCCGGTAGCGGCGCAGCTCCCAGAACAACCAGCCGATGCTGATGATCGCCAACACGACGAAGACCAGCGAACCGGAGAACGTGTCCCAGAGGGTGTGCAGGACGACGACACCCAGGAACGTGCCGATGAACCCGAAGAGCCGGGCGACGCTCGGGCTCGCCAGCAACGCCCAGAGCGCGCCTGCGGTCAGCCCGGTCCAGGCGGTGTGACCGGCGGGCGCCGTCAGACCCCGGATGAAGAGCGTCTGCTCCACCGCGCCGATGTTGCCCTGCGAACTCAGCAGCGCGCTGAACGCGTAGCCCATCGTCTCCAGCGCGGCGAACCCCATGCCGGCGGCGATGCCGATGATCAGCCCGTCGGAGGGCACTCGGCGACGACGCTGGGCCACCACCGTGAACAGCAGCACCACCGGGACGATCAGCTTCGCCGACTCCTCGATCAACGCGACGAACAGCATCGGCAGGGTGCCGAGGCCGCGCAGGGTGTCGTACTCCAGGGTGCCGGCGACCACAGTGCCGATCACACCGCCGAAGAACGCCGACGTCACCAACACCGAAGCCGGCACCTGCCAGCGCCCGGTCCGGGCCTGCGCGAACGTCAGGAACGTCAACGGCACCAACGTCGCCCCGAGCAGGATCAACGCCGGTACGAAGTTCGGATTCTTGGTGCTGACCAGGGTCCGCAGCACCGCCAGATAAAGGATCAGCCCGATGACGAGCACCCCGACCCACGCCCACCGGCGCCAACGATCACCCATACCGCGCAGTCTGGCGGACCAAGGTTACGAAGACCAGCTCCGGCCCCGAGATCCTGACGACTCCCCAGCGGCGGCGAAGTCCGCTGTTCAGGGGCGGCGATGCGCGCGAGTGATCGTTACGACGGCATACCCCTGGCCCCTCTGGCGATGCTGTAGCGCGCCGCTGTAGAGCTGTGGATCAGGGGCTGCCCGGTTGCGGTCGGCGATCCCACAGCACCAGGCCGGTGAGCAGCATCGCGACGCCCAGACCGACCATCGCCAACCCGACCGCCGTGTGCGCGCTGCCGCTCAGGTGACCGGCCACGATCCACCCGCTGTCGATTCCGAACGCCAGCGGCATCAGCCCCTGCGGGATCACCGGGATCCACCCGACCGTCAGCAACCCCAGCGCCCACGCTGTCGACGTGTTCTCCCGATACCACTGCACGTCCCAGGTCAGCGGGAGCGCCGCCTCCGGGGGCCGGCTCCGCTGACCTGCCGCGGCGAGCACCGTCGTGCCGCGCTGGGCGAGCCGCTCGTCGGCCAACCACAAGCCACCCCACCAGGTCGCCACGCCGGACAGCAGCCCGACCACCGGTAGCAGCGGTGCCGCCTCCGGCGGACCCCAGATCATCAGGGCGAGCACCGGCGCGGCGGCGAGCAGCCCGGCAGCGGTGGCGACCAGCACGCTGACGATGTCGGTCGGGTTGTCAGCCGCAGTGGGGTGCCGCGGGTCGGCCACCGGGCGTACGCGCAGCAGCGACACCCACACCGGCACCGACGCGCCCGCGCCGAGCAGGGCCGGCAGGGTGGAGAGCGCGGCCAGCGGGTCGACGTCGGGGGCGAGGATGATGCCGACGACGGTGAGCAGCACGCCGATCGGAGTGACCAGCACCAGCCAGGCCAGGGCACGTCCCCGGACCTCGGCCCGTTCACCGCCCGGTGTGGTGAACGGCAGCCACAACGCGGTGCCGTCCAGCCCGACCAGCCCGGCCGACATCGCCGCCGCGCCGAGCACGGCGAGCGTTCCGGCCCACGGCAACAGCAGGTCCACGTCCGACAGCAGCGGCAGCCCGGCGAGCAACGCCCCGTACACCACAGCGAACGCCAGATACTGCAACCGCAGCGGGTGCCGCATCCAGGACCGCAACTCGCGGCCGACGACCGCCCGCGTCGCGGCCGGCACCCACCCCGACCACTCCCGCTCTGCCGTGGCCGGTGACGCCGCCGTGGTCCGGCGCGGCCGGAACGGCACGCCGGTGGCGATCACCCTTCGGACGAGCATGATGTACGCGGCGGCGCAGAGCGCGACGATGCCCATCAGGGCCGCCATCAGGCGCACCCCTTGCCCGGTTGGTCCGGTCACGGCGGTGACCGGCCAGCCGCTCGGCACGTACGCCATGGCCCTGACCACGTTCTGCGGCGCTGCCACGAGCAGTACCGACACCCATGGGAAGACGGCCCAGAGCGACCCGGCGACACCCATCGCCGTACCGGTGAAGACGCCGGTGAGCAGCGCCCCGGCGGGACCACCGGCGTGGCCGACGACCTCCAGCGCGATGGCCGAGCCGATCAGCCCGAGCAGCCAGAGCAGCACAGCGCCGACGGCGGTGACGAGGACCGCGACGGTGCCGTACCGGGCGGCGTGCACCGGCAGCGCGGCGAGTGCGATCAGCGAGACGGCCGGGCCGACCCCGATCGCCGACGCGGCGAGCAGGCCGATCGCGGCCGGGACACCGCCGATCGGCTCCAACCGCAGGTGGGCCGGGCGGACCCGGCCACGCCCGCCGCCGAGCAGCAGCGGCAGGACGATCCAGCCGAGAACCCACGCCCCGGCGAGCAGGCCGAGAGTGTGCTGGTCACCGTTGAGCGCGTACCGGATCAACCAGGCGGCGGCGAGCAGACCGACCAGGCCGGCCACCGCGGGGCCAGGGTGTTCGCGCAGCGAGCGACGGAACATCGTCGCGCGCATCCGGGCCGGTACCGTGATCGCGCCGAGGGTGCCGCCCCGCCCTGCGGGGACGGTGGATTGCGCGCTCATCGTGCCCCGGTCAGCCAGTCCAGACCGGCGCTGCCGGAGGCTTCGGCGCCGACCAACTCGACGAACCGGTCCTCCAGGCTGCTGCCGGCGGCGACCTCAGCGACCGACCCGGCGGCGACCACCCGGCCCTGGTGGATCACGGTGACCTCGTCGCACATCTGCTCGACGAGCAGCATCGAGTGGGTGGACAGCACGCAGGTGCCGCCACCGGCCACGAACCGGCGCAGCACCCGGCGAATGGTGGCCGCGGAGACCGGGTCGACCGCCTCGAACGGTTCGTCGAGCACGAGCAGTCGCGGCGCGTGCAGCAGCGCCTGGGCGAGGCCGAGCTTCTTGCGGGTGCCGGTTGAGCAGTCGGCCAACGGGGTGCCGGCGCCCTTGACCAGGCCGAGCACGTCGATCAGTTCGGCTGCCCGCTCGGCGGCCTCCGCCCGGGGCAGCCCTCGCAGCCCGGCGCTGTAGCGCAGCAGTTCGGCGCCGGTGAGGCGCTCCGGGAAGTCGAGGCCGTCGGGCAGCACGCCGGTCAGCGCGCGGGTCAGGCCGCGCTCGCGCAGCGCGTCGTGGCCGAGGATCCGGATCTCCCCGGAGTCCGGGGTGACCAGGCCGACGGCCATTCCGATGGTGGTGGACTTGCCGGCGCCGTTGGGCCCGACGATGCCGTGGAAGGTGCCGGAACGCACGGTCAGATCGATGCCGTCCACCGCGCGATGCGCCGCGAAGGTCTTGACCAGGCCACGGATCTCGAGTGCCGGGGGGATCACGCGCCGAGCATAGGTGACCGTCGACGATCGCGCCGTCCGCTGATCAACAGTGCACAGTGGGCGTTGCAGGTCAGGCGATGTGCACCAGCCGGAAGCGCTCGGTCACCACCAGGGTGTCGTCGTCCACCGTGAAGTCGGGTTCGCCCAACTCGGCGCGTACCTCGGCGCTGTGCCAGAACGTCTCGTGCCCCGCACGCCACTGCGCCACCGACTCGTCGCCCTCCCCCTCGGCCAGGGCGTGTGGCAGGTCGACGTCGGCGAGCCGGACCACCCGTACGTCGGTCAGCTCGATGGCCGCGACCCGGCGGCCGGCGGAGTCCACCACGGCCGACAGTTGACCCACCTCGGGCAGTGGCTCGTTCGCACACTCGTACCCGATCAGCAGGCCCGTCGTCGAGGTCTTGGCCCCGGACAGGATCGCGCCCACGAGCTTGTCCCGCAGTGGCCCCGGAAACGCGAACTCGGCAAGCGGAAGATCATCGAGGTCCATCCGCGGAGCGTACGCGACCCGACGCGCCGGGCCGGACCGTCAACCTGCCCTGCCTCGACGATCATGCAGTTGTGGTGGGTGCCAAAGTAGCTTCTACAGGGCGAAGTTCGGCACCACAACTCCATGATCGACGGGACCGGACCGCGCCGACGAGGCGGCCCTCGGTCAGGTGTGGTGGATCGGGGTCGCCAGGTCGCTGAGCGGGCGTCCCGTGCCGCCCCAGGTCTGGGCCGTGATCTCGGCGGCGATCGCCACGGCCGTCTCCTCTGGTGTCCGCGCGCCCAGGTCCAGCCCGATCGGTGAGCGGAGTCGGGCCAGCGCGCTCTCCGGGACACCCGCCTCGCGCAACCGGCGTATCCGATCGTCGTGGGCACGTCGGCTGCCCATCGCGCCGATGTAACGGGCCGGTGTGGCGAAGGCGACCTGGAGCAGCGGCACGTCGAACTTGGGGTCGTGGGTCAGCACGCAGAGCACCGTGCGGTCGTCGACGGTCGTCGACTCCAGGTACGCGTGCGGCCAGCGGACGACGAGGTCGTCGACGTCCGGGAAGCGCGCACGGGTGGCGAACACCGGGCGGGCGTCGCAGACCGTCACGTGGTAGCCGAGGAACTTGCCGATCCGGGCCATCGCGGCGGCGAAGTCGATCGCGCCGAAGATGATCATCCGGGGTGGCGGCACGTACGACTGGACGAACACGGCCACCTCGTCGCCGCGCTGCTGCCCCTGTTGGCCCAGGTGGATCGTGCCGGTCACGCCGAGCGCGAGCATCCCGGTCGCCTGCCGGGCCGCCGCGTCGTCCAGATCGGGTGCGCCGAGGCTGCCCGCGACCCGATCCGGCCAGATCACCAGCTGGCCGTTCTCGACCGATGCGGTGGCGACCGGACGGCCGTCGCGGATCGCGGCGAGGACCTCGTCGAACTCGGCCATCGCCACGCTCGGTTGCACCAGGACCTGGATGGTGCCGCCGCAGGTCAGCCCGACGTCCAACGCGTCGTCGTCGCTGACGCCGAAGGTCTGGGTGTGCGCCGTGCCGGTCTGGATCGCGGCCCGGCAGAGTTCGTAGACGGCACCCTCGACGCAGCCGCCCGAGATGCTGCCCACCACGTCGCCGTTCGCCGAGACGGCCATCGCCGCGCCAGGTTGCCGGGGCGCGGACTGCCAGGTCCGCGCGACGGTCGCGACGGCGAACGCGACGCCCTCCGCACGCCAGCCGGCCAGCCCGTCGACGATGTCCCGCATGGCCGCACGATCCGCGAGCCCCGGCGGCACCGTCAACGGTGACCTAAGCAACTGCTTAGGTCACCGTTGACTTTGACCCCCGCCGGGCAGAGATTCTGCCGGACTACGGAGGTGCGACATGCAGGTGCCGGCACCGTTCGAGTACGAGCGAGCCACCAGTGTGGACCATGCGATCAGCCTGCTGGAGCGGTTGGGCGGGACGGCCCGCCTGATCGCCGGCGGGCACAGCCTGTTGCCGATGATGAAGCTCCGGCTGGCCAACTTCGACTATCTGATCGACATCAACGACCTGCACGGCGAGTTGGGCTACGTCGAGGCGGGCCCCGACGAGGTCCGCATCGGTGCGCTGACCCGGCATCGGGAGCTCCTCGAATCCCCCGTGCTGGCGACGGCGTTCCCGATCTTCGCCGACGCCGAACGGGTGATCGCCGACCCGGTGGTGCGCAACCGGGGCACGCTGGGCGGCTCGCTGTGCCAGGCCGACCCGTCCGAGGACCTGTCGGCGGTCTGCACGACGCTGGACGCGCGGTGCGTGATCCGTGGCCCGGGCGGCACGGAGCGGGTCGTGTCGATGGAGGAGTTCCACGTCGGGCCGTACGAGACGGCCGTCGCCGATGACGAGATCCTGGTCGAGATCCGGCTACCGGTACGGCCCGGCTGTGGCAGCGCGTACGCCAAGGTCGAGCGCCGGGCCGGCGACTGGGCCGTGGTGTCGGCCGGCGCGGCGGTGTGGCTCGACGGCGGCGCGATCGTCGACGCCCGGGTCGGGCTCGCGGCGGTCGGCCCCAACACCACCGGCATCCCGGCGATCTCGGCGTCGCTGCGCGGGCAGGAACCCTCGGAGAGCCTCTACGAGCAGGCCGGGGCGATCGCCGCGGACAGTTGCGACCCGGTGACCGACCAGCGCGGCAGCGCGGACTACAAGCGGCATCTGGCCGCCGAGCTGACCCGGCGGACCCTGCGCCGGGCCGTCGAACGGGCGAGGAGCTGAGCATGCAGGTCACCATGACCGTCAACGACGTCGAGGTCACCCGGGAGATCGAGGGCCGACTGCTGCTGGTGCACTTCCTGCGCGACGTGCTGGGTCTGACCGGCACGCACTGGGGCTGCGACACCAGCAACTGCGGCACCTGCGTGGTCTGGCTCGACGGCGAGCCGGTGAAGTCGTGCACGGTGCTCGCGGCGATGGCCGGCGGCCACCAGGTGCGTACCGTCGAGGGCCTCGCCAAGGGCGCCGAGCTGGACCCGATCCAGCAGGGGTTCATGCAGTGCCACGGTCTGCAGTGCGGTTTCTGCACCCCGGGGATGATGATGACCGCGCGGGCGCTGCTCGACCGCAACCCCGACCCGAGCGAGACGGAGATCCGGGAGGCGATCTCGGGTCAGATCTGTCGGTGCACCGGTTACGCCACCATCGTGCGCTCGGTCCGCTGGGCCGCCGTGGCCGAGGCGCAGGCCGCGGCCCAGGTCACCGAGACCACCGAATCGACCGAGGCTGGCGAGATCGACAACGCCGGCCAGCCCGCGGAGGCCGTCGCATGACCACTGTGCACGAGCGCGTGGACACGTTCCACGACAACGACCAGAAGCCCGTCGGGTACGGCCGGATGCTGCGCAAGGAGGACCCGCGCTTCCTGCGTGGTCGTGGTCGGTACGTCGACGACGTCCAACTGCCCGGCATGCTGCACCTCGCGATCCTCCGGTCGCCGGTGGCGCACGCCCGGATCGTCAGCATCGACACCAGTGCCGCCGAGGCGTCGCCCGGGGTGCGGGCGGTGGTGACCGGTGCGATGCTGGCGCAGCAGAACCTGGCCTGGATGCCGACGCTCTCCAACGACGTGCAGGCCGTGCTCGCCACCGACAAGGTGCGGTTCCAGGGCCAGGAGGTGGCGTTCGTCGTCGCCGACGACCGCTACGCGGCACGTGACGCACTGGAGCTGATCGACGTCGAGTACGACGTCCTCGACCCGGTGATCGATGCGCGCCGGGCGTTGGAGTCGGACGCACCGCTGATCCGCGACGATCTGGACGGCAAGACGAACAACCACTGCTTCGACTGGGAGACCGGCGACGAGGCGGCCACTGAGGCGGTCTTCGCCCGCGCGGACGTCGTGGTCAGCCAGGATCTCGTCTACCCCCGGGTGCACCCGGCGCCGATGGAGACGTGTGGGGCGGTCGCCGACTACGACGCGGTCGACGGCAAACTGCGACTCTGGTCGACCACCCAGGCCCCGCACGCGCACCGCACCCTCTACGCCATCGTGGCGGGCCTGCCCGAGCACAAGATCCAGGTGATCTCGCCGGACATCGGCGGCGGGTTCGGCAACAAGGTGCCGATCTACCCCGGGTACGTCTGCGCGATCGTCGCCTCGATCGTGACCGGCAAGCCGGTGAAGTGGATGGAGGACCGCTCGGAGAACCTGATCAGCACCGGTTTCGCCCGCGACTACATCATGCGCGGGGAGATCGCCGCTACCCGCGACGGCCGGATCCTCGGCATCCGCACCAACGTGCTGGCCGACCACGGCGCGTTCAACGGCACCGCCGCCCCGGTGAAGTACCCGGCGGGTTTCTTCGGGGTCTTCACCGGCAGCTACGACATCGAGGCCGCGTACTGCAAGATGACGGCGGTCTACACCAACAAGGCACCCGGTGGCGTCGCGTACGCCTGCTCGTTCCGCATCACCGAGGCGGTCTACCTGGTCGAGCGGATCGTCGACTGCCTCGCCGACGAACTCGGCATGGACCCGGCCGAGCTGCGGTTGAAGAACTTCATCCAGCCGGAGCAGTTCCCGTACACGACGAAGACCGGCTGGGTGTACGACTCGGGCAACTACGAGCCGACGATGCGGCTGGCGATGGAGATGGCCGGCTACGACGAGCTGCGCCGCGAGCAGGCCGAGAAACGGGCCCGGGGCGAGCTGATGGGCATCGGCATCGCGTTCTTCACCGAGGCCGTCGGCGCCGGGCCGCGCAAGGACATGGACATCCTCGGGCTGGGCATGGCCGACGGTTGCGAGCTGCGCGTCCACCCGACCGGGAAGGCAGTGGTACGCCTCAGCGTGCAGTCGCAGGGTCAGGGCCACGAGACGACGTTCGCGCAGATCGTCGCCGAGGAGATCGGGATCCCACCGGCGGACATCGAGGTGCTGCACGGCGACACCGACAACACGCCGTTCGGCCTCGGCACGTACGGCAGCCGTTCGACGCCCGTCTCGGGCGCGGCGGCGGCTCTGGTGGCCCGGAAGGTTCGCGACAAGGCCCGGATCATCGCCTCGGGGATGCTCGAGGTGTCGGTCGCCGACCTGGAGTGGGAGAAGGGCGCGTTCCACGTCGCCGGTGACCCGGGCAGGTCCGTCACGATCCAGGACATCGCCCTGCGCGCACACGGTGCGGGCGACCTGCCCGAGGGCATCGAGGGTGGCCTGGAGGCGCAGATCTGCTACAACCCGTCGAACCTGACCTATCCGCACGGCGCGTACATCTGCGTGGTCGACATCGACCCCGGCACCGCGCAGGTGAAGGTCCGACGGTTCATCGCGGTCGACGACTGCGGCACCCGGATCAACCCGATGATCATCGAGGGGCAGGTGCACGGCGGCCTGACCGACGGGGTCGGCATGGCGCTGATGGAGATGATCGCGTTCGACGAGGACGGCAACTGCCTCGGCGCGTCCCTGATGGACTACCTGATCCCGACGTCCCTCGAAGTGCCCGACTGGGAGACCGGGTTCACCGTCACGCCGTCGCCGCACCACCCGATCGGCGCGAAGGGCGTGGGCGAGTCCGCCACCGTGGGGTCGCCGCCCGCGATCGTCAACGCGGTCATCGACGCCCTGAAGCCCTTCGGCGTCCGCCACGCCGATATGCCGCTGACGCCGTCGCGGGTCTGGGATGCGATGCGCGGCCAGGCCCGGCCGCCGATCTGAGGAGCCGAGGATGACCACCATCGCCGAACGCGCCCGGGAGCTGACCGACACCCGGGAGCCGTTCGTCCACGCCACAGTGGTCCGCGCGCAGGATCCGACGTCGGCCCGACCGGGCGACGACGCGGTGATCCGGTCCGACGGCTCGATCGAGGGCTTCGTGGGCGGGGTGTGCGCGGAGAGTTCGGTGCGGGCGGCAGCCCTCGACGCTCTGCGCGACGGCACCGCCCTGCTGCTGCGGGTGCTGCCGGAAGGCGCGACCCCGTTCCCGGAGACGCCGGGGGCGCGGGTGGTGGTGAACCCGTGCCACTCCGGTGGGGCGATCGAGGTCTTCCTCCGGCCGATGCTGCCGGCGCCGGCGCTGCGCGTGGTCGGTGACACCCCGATCAGCGCCGCCGTGAAGACCCTGGCCGCGTTCCTCGACTTCGACGTCGTCATCGCCGACGACAGCACGGGCTGCACCGCCGTGGTGGTGGCCGGGTTGGGCAAGGGCGAGCCGGAGGCGATCCGGGCCGCGCTCGACGCCGGCGTCGGGTTCATCGCGGTCGTCGCCAGTGGCAGACGCGGCGTGGCCCTGCTCGACGAGCTGGGCCTCACCGACGCGGAACGTGCCCGCGTCCACACCCCGGCCGGGCTGGAGATCGGCGCGCGTACGCCGGCGGAGATCGCCCTGGCGATCATGGGTGAGGTGGTCCGGGCCATCCGGGTGGACGGGTTGGCCCCGGCCTCCGGCGCGCCGGCCGCCCGACCGCAGCAGGCCGTCGACCCGGTGTGTGGGATGACGGTGCTGGTCGGGGCAGAGACGCCGCACACGCGCGTCGACGGGCAGGACTTCTGGTTCTGCTGCGCCGGTTGCCTCGCGACTTTCACGGCGGCGTGACAGGTGTTCCTGACCGGCGTGGTGCTCGCCGCTGGAGCGTCGGTGCGGCTCGGCGAGGCCAAGCAACTGCTCCCGTACCGGGGGCGGACGCTGCTCGACGCCACCCTCGACCTGGCCCGCGCGTGCGGCTTCGACCAGTTGCTCGTCACAGTGGGCGGCGCGGCGGGCGACATCCGCGACCGGGTGGACCTGACCGGCTGCCAGGTCGTGCAGAACCCTGCGTTCAGCACCGGCTGCGGGTCGTCGGTGCGCACCGCCGCGCGTGCGGTGGACCCGCGCGCCGACGCCCTCGTGCTGCTCCTCGGTGACCAGCCCGGCGTCCGCGTCGCGGACGTCCGCGGGGTCGCCGCGGTGGACACCCCGCTGGCCGTGTGCCGGTACGCGGACGGCCTGGGCCATCCCTTCCGCTTCGGCCGTGAAGTCCTGCCCGAGCTGTACGACCTGCACGGCGACAAGGCCGTCTGGAAGCTCCTGCACTCCGGGCGTCACCCGGTGACCGAGGTGACAGTCGACGGGCCGGTGCCGATCGACGTGGACACCCGGGCCGACTACGAGCGCCTGCTGGCGGGCGAGGCATGAAGGACGCCCAGGCCGTCCGGCACCGCCTCGACGCCGTCGACTACCTGGTCGACGACGGCATGGCGATGGCCCTGTTCCTGGCCTTGCGCCTCGGTCGGCCGCTGCTGCTGGAGGGCGAGCCGGGGGTCGGCAAGACCACCGCCGCGAAGGCGTTGGCCCTCGCGTTGGAGACACCGCTGATCCGGTTGCAGTGCTACGAGGGGCTCACCGCCGGCGAGGCGCTCTACGAGTGGAACTACCAGCGGCAACTGTTGGCGATCCGGCTCGCCGAGGCGCACCACACCCGGCTCACCGACGCGGACCTGTTCAGCGCCGAGTACCTTCAGGAACGGCCGATCCTGCGGGCTGTACGCCACAGTGGGCCGGTCCCGCCGGTGCTGCTGATCGACGAGATCGACCGGGCCGACGACGAGTTCGAGGCGCTGCTGTTCGAGTTCCTCGGCGAGGCCGGCATCACGATCCCCGAACTCGGCACCTTCACCGCCCGCACGCCACCGGTCGTGGTGCTCACCTCCAACCGCAGCCGGGAGTTGCACGACGCGCTGCGCCGCCGCTGCCTCTACCACTGGATCGAGTACCCCGAACCGGCCCGCGCCGTGGAGATCGTCCGCCGGGCCGTACCGGGCGCGGCCGGGCCGCTGATCCAGACGGCAGTGCAGTTCGTCGGCGGCGTACGCCACCGGGAGTTGGAGAAGGCGCCCGGCCTGGCGGAGACCATCGACTGGGTGGGCGCGCTGTCCGTGCTGGCCGTCACCGACCTGGCCGCCGACGGTGTCGCGCAGACCATCGGCACCATCGCCAAGACCCCCGACGACCGCGCCGTGGTCGCCGCCGCACTCGGCGCCTACCAGGAGAGTCCACCATGAAGATCACCAACGAGTTCGCGGTCACCGTTCCGATCGACCGGGCCTGGGCGGTGCTCACCGACCTGGAAGGGCTCGCGCCGTGCCTGCCGGGCGCCCAGCTGACCGACGTCGACGGCGACATCTACCAGGGCCGGGTGCGGGTCAAGGTCGGACCGGTCGTCTCGGAGTTCGCGGGCACCGCCCGCTTCGTCGAGAAGGACGACGCCGCCTACCGCGGGGTGATCGACGCGAAGGGCCGTGACGCCCGCTCGACCGGCACCGCATCCGCTCTGGTCACCGCCCATTTGCGGCCGGACGGCGACCGGACGCTGGTCAGTGTGGACACCGACCTGAAGATCTCCGGCAAGCTGGCCCAGTTCGGCAGCGGCATGATCAAGGAGGTGTCGGGCAAGCTGCTGGCCCAGTTCGTAGCGAACCTGGAGGCCAAGCTCGCCGCCGAACCGCCGGCCCCGCATCCGCACGCCCAACCCGTGGCGGACACGCCCGCCGCGCCGCCCGTGCCCACCCCGGCGGCGTCCGAGTCAACCCCGGCGGCGTCCACCGCGCCGATCGAGCCGACTCCGGCCGCGTCCGCCACGGCGGTCGCCACCACGCCCAGCACCGCCGCCGTGGCACCCTCACCCGTCGAGCCGTCACCGGTCGCGCCGTCACCCGCCGGCTCGTCGCCGTTCTCGTCACGGCCAGGTCCGCCGCCGCCGGACGCGTCGTCGCCGGTCGCGCCGTCGGGAATCGCGTCGTCGGCCGTCGGGCCGTCGGGTGATGCCGTACGTGTCGCGCCAACCGCCGAGCCGGAGGCGCTCGACCTGCTCAGCATCGCCGGCGGGTCGGTCACCAAGCGCCTCGTACCGGTGGTCGTCGGTCTGGTCGCGGTCGGCGCGGTGATCGCCTGGCTGGTCGCGCGCCGGTGAGCCAGGGCGTGCTGCGCGGCGTCGACCGGGCCGCGTTCGCGGTGGCGCTCGCCAGCCGGCTGCGTCGGGCCGGGGTTCCGGCCGGGCTGACCGCCGTCGACGACTTCGTCCGTGCGCTCGCCGCCAGCCCGCCCGACTCGATGTCGTCGCTCTACTGGACCGCTCGGATCAGCCTGGTGCGACGGCACACCGACGTGCCCACGTTCGACCGGGTCTTCGCGGCGGTCTTCGCGGACCCACCACCGTTGCCCCGACCGCAGCGGTCCGCGCCCCCGGCCGACAGTTCCGACGACGTGTACGTCCGGGTGCCGGCCGACACCGACGACGCGGGGCCGGGCGGCGGCCTGCCCTGGGCGACACTGCCGCCGGTGGTCGCCGAGACCCCCGAACACGACACCCCGCTGCGACTACCCGAGCGGCGCCCGAGCGCCCACACCGGGCTCGCCGACCGTCCGTTCGACGAACTCGACGCCGCTCAGGTCACGCAACTCGGCGACGCCCTGCGCGCGGCCGTCGCCGGCTGGCCGACACGACGCACCCGGCGGCACACCGTCGGCCCGGCCGGTGCCCGGATCGCGTTGCGGGCCACCATCGCCCGGTCCCGGCGTACCGGCTGGGAGCCGATAGAGGTCGTCCGCGCGCGCCCGGTACGGCGGCCACGCCGGGTCGTGCTGCTCTGTGACGTCAGCGAGTCGATGCGGGCGCAGGCCACCGCGTACCTGCATCTGATGCGGGCGTTCGCGGTAGTCGCCGACGCGGAGGTGTTCGCGTTCGCCACGACGCTGACCCGGCTCACAGTGGTGCTCCGGCACACCTCGGCGGCAGAGGCGGTCGCACAGGCCAGCGCCGCCGTGACCGACCGGTACGGGGGCACCCGGATCGCCACGAACCTGCGCGCCCTGCTCACCTCCCACCACGCGGAGGCCGTACGCGGGGCAGTGGTGGTGGTCGGGTCGGACGGGTGGGACAGCGATCCGCCCGCCGACCTGGCAGCGGTGATGGCCCGGCTGAGCCGCCGCGCGTACCGGATCCTCTGGTTGAATCCCCGAGCCGGCGCGCCCGGCTTCGCCCCTCGCGTCGGCGGGATGGCCGCCGCACTCCCCTACTGCGACCGGATGCTGCCGGCCGGCACCTTCCAGGACCTGCTTGTCGTCGCCCGTCAGCTCCAGAGCGTCACGTGCACCGACGGCCGGAAATGGCCGACGCTGACACCCGCGCCGCGCATCATCGCCTGAATCGCCCTCGGCGTCGACGAGAAGCGCGACAGCTCCTCGGCTGCCGACATCGAACCGGGGGTGGCGAGCACCTGGGCATGCCACACCGCCTCCATCGTCGCGTGCGGCCCCAGCACCTGCCCGAGCTGGCCCTGACGGATGTCCGGCGCGACGGTGAACGCGAGGGCCGGCGCCACCCCCCTGCCCCGCTTGGCCTCCCCCAGCGCGGCCGCGTGGCTCTGGAACAACTGCTGCCGCTCGTCCGGCACGGCGAGGCGGCGCAGCAGCGCCGGGACCGCGCCCCACTCGGTGGCGGCCGACGGCCCGAGCAGCCAGGTCTGCTCCCGCAGCTGCCCCGGTGACGCCGCCATGCCGGCCAGTGGATGCTCCGGACCGACGGCGATCACGAGCCGGTAGTTCATCACCGGCCGGCAGTCGATCGCGCTGTCGACGACCGATGGTTGCGGCCCGATCGCGATGTCCGCGGCGCGGGTCAACAGCAGCGACTCGAACGCCCCCGGGTTGCGCACGCTCAACTCGACGTCGAGGTCGGCGGCGCGCTTCGCGAAGAGTTCGATCAGGCCCGGCGCGGCGAACTCCGCGAACAGGCTCGACGCCGCGACCCGCAGCATCCGTCGGCCGCGCGTCGCGGCGCTGACCTCCAGGATGGTGCGGTCCTGCAGGCCCAGCAGTTCCGCCGCCCGACTGGCCAGCCGCAGCCCACCCGCTGTGAACGCGAGGCCCGCCGCCGTCCGGGCGAAGAGCTTGTCGCCGAACTCCTTGCGCAGTTGGGCGATGTGCAGCGACACCGCCGACTCGGAGACCTGAAGCTCCGCGGCGGCCTGTTTGACCGAGCCCAGCCGGACCACGGCGACGTACGCGCGCAGCTGTGTCGGGGTCATCGGCCCTCTTCCCCGCGATCGCGTGGCGCGGCTCGACGTCGAGACGAACGTCGATCATCCCGCGCTGGTCCGCGCCACCGCCAGCGCCCGATCAGTCGGTGGTGACCGCCTGGTTTCCGGACACGCAGTACACGTCGCCGGAGTTCGCGGCGTGCGGCAGGTCGTGCAGGTGCGTCGCCAGGTCGGTCGCGGACATCCACCGTTGGAAGGTCATCGACTTGTCGTCGCCCACCGCGACGTCGAAGCCGTCGAAACCCAGCGCGGTCAGGCGATCGAGACACCGGTCGGCGACCGCACGCGCGATGGTGGTGAACTCGAACGACAGCGCGGGCAGCGGGCGACTCAGGCCGGCCAGCACCTCGTCCTCGAAGCCCTCAACGTCGATCTTGGTGAAGGCCGGCACGCCGTACGTCTCGATCAGCGCGTCGACGGTGACCACCGCCACCTCGATGTCGGTGTCCCACACCTGGCCCTCCCACCCGCCCGCGCCCTCCGCCGCGAGGACGAAATCCGGTGAGGCGGTGGACACTGTGGGGTTGGCGGAGTTGACGTGCAACCGGGTACGCCCGGGGAGCGCGCCACACGCCGCGTCGACCACTGTCACCCGGTCGTCGTCGGCGTAGATCGCCCGCAGGGCGCGCAGACACAACGGCTGCGGTTCCACAGCGACGACCCGGGCACCGAGGCGACGGAAGCTGGCGATGTGATCGCCCACGTGGGAGCCGATGTCGAAGACGAGGTCCCCGCCGTTGACGAAACGGGAGTAGAAGGCGTCCATCCTCGCGTCCCGCTCGGGATCGCCGTAGTAGACGTCCAGCGACCGGTGCAGCAGGGACAGGGCCGGGTCGCTCCGGAGGGCGGCGATCCTGGTGTCGGTGCTAGCCGTCATCTGTCTGGGTCCAGTCCGTGGGAGAGGTGGCCGGGTCACGGTCCGAAGGCGGTCAGGAACCGGTCCCGGAAGGCGTCCATCCGCCAGACCGGCGCCTGCGGCCCGGGCTTCAGGCCGTCCTGCCAGCCCCACCCGGAGATCCGGTCCAGCACGGCCCGGTCCCGGGTGATGATCGAGATCGGCACGTCGTGGCTGGCGTTCTCGCCGGTGACGACCGCGGCGGGCTGGTGGTCACCGAGGACGATGAACACGAGGTCGTCGTCACCGTAGGTCCGCACGTAGGAGATAAGCGCGCCGAGGGTGTACTCGATGGACTTTCGGTAGTCCGCCCGGATCTGGGCGGTGTTGCGGCGCTTGTCGTCGGACCTGCCCGCGCCGGCCCCACGGTAGACCGCGCCGTCGCCGACGTCGGCCCAGTCGAGCAGCGGCGGGACGGGCGTCCAGGGCGCGTGACTCGACACCAGCGCCAGCTCGGTCATCACGTTGCCGTCGCGCTTCGCCTGCTCCAGGCGCTGCCAGCTGGCCAGGGTGTACTGGTCGGGCGGGGTGCCGAAGCTGAACTTCGGGCCTCGGTACGCGAGCGTCCTGGCGTCGTAGAACCGGTCGTAGCCGAAGAAGGAGCCCTCCGGCCACGGCTTGGTGACGGCGGGCATGACGCCCACGGTCTGCCAGTTCGCGCGTTGGAAGGCGCGATTGAGGGTCATCCGGTCACTGGCCAGCAGGGTGCGGTGGCGCTGGTCGTTGTCGATCCAGAGGCCGGAGAGCAGTGTGTCGTGCGCGAGCCAACTGCCGCCACCGAAGGTCGGCGAGGTGAGGAAGCCGCTCTGCGCGGCGAAACCCGCCGCGCTCAGCTGACTGGTGCCGCCGTCGAGGACCGCACCTACCCACGGCGCGAACTCCGGGTCCTCGACGGCGTCCCGGCCGTAGCTCTCCACGAAGGCGACGACCACGTTCTTGCCGCGCAGCGCGGTCAGTAGCTGGTCGCCCGGGGTGTCGCCGAACGTGTCGGCCTCGATCAGGGCGCCGAACGTCTCGCGGTCGTCGAGGCGCAGGCGCACCTGGAAGCCGTGACCGTTGGCCAGGGTGGTCGCGGACGTGTCGGCGACCGGTACGCCCTCGACTACCCGCACGTTGAACGCGGCGCAGGCTACCCAGACGACCACCAGCGCGGCAACGACCCGGGTGGTCCCGGTGCGGTGCCGGACCACCACCCCCCGCAGTCGCCGCATCGACAGCGTGACGAGTATCGGCAGGACCACGACCACCACCGCCAGGGTGACCGCGGCGCCGATGGCGGCGGGCCGGCCGTACGACTCGCTGAGGAAGGCGAACCCCTCGTCGAGGAGAGCCCAGTCGAGCACCGGGTCGAACGCCCGGCTCAGCGACGCGGTGAATCCCAGGTCGAGCAGCTTCAACAGGCCGAGCAGGCCGAGAGCCACGCCGGCGAGCGTCGCGACCATCCGGCTGCCACGAGACGGCAGGGCGAGCAGGAGGGCCACGACCAGTAGCGCCTCCAGGGGGATCCGCGCGAACGCCGCCGGGCTGAGCCGGCCGTAGTCGTACGGCACGGTGAGGACGAGCAGCACGAGCAGCGCGGCCAGCACGGTCGTCAGCCGGGCGGCGATGGAGCGTTTCGGCCGCTCCTCGAACTCCGTGCCGTCGGCGGTGCCGTCCGAGACCTCGACGTCCATAGCCCTCCGTCCCTGGCTCGGCAGCTGACGTACGCGCGTCAAGAGCGACAACCCGGGCATCCTTCCATGATCTTTGTTGGTCGCGGCATCCGGGAGGCTCAGACGCGGGCGGTCCCGCGTCGGGCAACGGCAACCGTGGGACGGTCCGACCAGGGCAGCCCGTCCGGCCGGCCCGAGCCCAGCGCCGTCGCGGCGCTCGGGGCACTGTGGCTCGCCGAGCTGCCCGCGTGGACCGTCGCGGCCGGGGTGGCGTGGGTGACGGCGCGGCGGCGGTGCCGGGTCGTCCAGAGCCAGGTCACGTCCCGCCCGAACGACTCGACCAGCAGCGCCACCGACACCACCAGCACCATTGTCGTCAGCGGCGCGGGCAGCACGTCGGCCATCGCCACCGTCAACACGACGCCCTGGATCGCGGCGACGACCTTGCTCCAGTAACGCGGCGGCGCGGATCCCCGCATCCACTCCAACACCCAGGTCGCGGCGCCGTAGAGGTAGCGCATCGCGCCGATCACGAGCACCCAGCCACCCACCGCGGGGGCCACGTGCAGGCAGAGCACCAGGACCAGAACGGAGTCGATCTCCATGTCGAAGCGCGCGCCGAGCTCGCTGGTGGTTCCGGTACGGCGGGCCGTGTACCCGTCGACGGCGTCGAGGGCCAACGCCACGCTGGTGAGGACGACCATCAGGGTGACCGGCGCCGACCGGCCGAACGAGTCGGCGGCCAGGGCCGTCACGCCGCCGACGAGGATCGCCCGGCTCAGTGTCACCCGGTCGGCCGGGCTGAGCGCACCCGCGCCCGAGCGGGACATCCCCCGGCTCAGCAGGGCGCACAGGACCACCCCGTACGCCAGCCCCGCCAACCAGCCCGCCGCGCCCAGACCGACCGTCTCCGCCAGCAGGGCCAGCAGGCCGATCTGCACGAGCAGTCCGATGACCGGACCAGTTCGAACCGTTGACATCGTGCCTCCGCGACTCTGGTGGGTGACCCTGACCGTCATCACGGAAAATATGACCGATCGGTTCATTCTGAACGCGACCCGCAGGGGTGCCACACAGAGACCTGCCCCTCGGCCGGCCAGTTAATCGTCCACCGTGGGTGCGGGTCGGCCGCCGGGCCGTCGGTCAGGGCGCCGGCAGGGTCAGCACCTCGGCACCGTCGTCGGTGATCGCGATGGTGTGCTCGCTGTGCGCCGTCCGGCAACCCGTCGCGCTACGGAGGGTCCAGCCGTCGGCATCGGTGACCAGCGTGGCGGTGTCCGCCATCACCCAGGGCTCCAGCGCCAGCAGCAGCCCCGGGCGTAGCCGGTAGCCGCGACCGGGGCGCCCGGTGTTGGAGACGTGCGGATCCTGGTGCATCGTCGATCCGACGCCGTGGCCGCCGAACTCCGTGTTGACCGAGTATCCCGCCGCCGTGAGAACCGAGCCGATCGCGTGGGAGATGTCACCGATGGGAACGCCGGGGCCGGCGGCGGCGATCCCCGCCTGCAACGCGCGCTCAGTCGCGTCGATCAACGCGACGCTCTCCGGGGGCCGCACGTCGCCCACGATGAAGCTGATGGCCGAGTCCGCGACGACTCCACGGTGGGAGACGGCGAGGTCGAGCGAGAGCAGGTCCCCGTCGGCGAGTGGGTAGTCGTACGGCAACCCGTGCAGTACGGCGTCATTCACCGACGTGCAGATGTAGTGGCCGAACGGCCCACGCCCGAAGGACGGCTCATAGTCGACGTAGCAGGACTGCGCCCCGGCCTCGGTGATCATGGCCTGCGCCCACCGGTCGATGTCCAGGAGGTTGGTGCCGACCACGCAGCGACTCTTCAGCGTCCGCAGGATGCTGGCGACCAACGCGCCGGTGTCCTTCGCTCGCAGCACGTCGGTGGGGCTCAGGATCTCGATCATGCAGCGCCTTCCTCTGGCGACCAATAAGTATCCCGGCCATATTATCCCGGTACTAGAATCGGGGCATGGTCAGGTTGCCGCTCACTCCCGAAGAGCTCGAACGCGGACAGCGCCTCGGCGCGCTCCTGCGTCGGGCCCGTGGAGAGCGTTCGATGCTCCTCACCGCGCTGGACGCGGGCGTCTCGCCAGAGACCCTTCGAAAGATCGAGTCCGGCCGGATAGCCACCCCCGCCTTCCCGACCATCGCGGCGATCGCCGACGTCCTCGGGCTCTCCCTCGACGCCGTCTGGTCGGAGATCAACACGTCGGCCGGCAGCGCCGAACTCCCCCGGCCGACGCGCACCGCGCGCGAGCGGTTGGCCTCCTAGTCTCGACCCGCTGGCAGGGCACGACGAGGCGTTGGCCGGCGACCCACCAAGACGACGCTGGTCCCGGTCGACGAACGACCGGGACCAGCGGGTGGTGCGCTCAGGAGGCGGCGATGCCCTCCATGCCGATGCCGTCGGTGAACTTCGGCAGACCCTCCACAGTGGTGACGAGATTCAGGGACCCGTCGTCGTGCACCTTGTAGCCCTGCACGTTGCCGGCGGTGGCGTTCTGCACGTACAGGAAGCCGTCGCTGGTGGTCATGTCGATCGACCCGCCGTTGGTGTCGGCGGCGACGTTCTTGACGAGTTCGAGCTTGCCGTCGTCGTCGACCCGGTAGGAACTGATGGTGGAGCTGCCGGCGTTGGCGACGAAGAAGTAGTCGCCGACACGCTGGATCCAGCACGTCGCCTGCTGCCCGTTGGGCACCGACGGGCCGACCTGGTCGAGCGCGCCGTCGTCCTCCAGCTCGAACCGGCTGACCGCGTTCGCGCCCGACTCGGTGACCAGCAACGAGTCATCGGTGTCGAAGGTGAAGCCGAACGGGGCGTTGCCCGCGTCGCTGACGACGGGGTTGCGGGACAGCTTGCCGTTGCGACCGATCTCGTAGCTGAACATGACGTTGGCGGCCTTCGTCGACACCAGCACGAACTCGCTGTCCGGGTCGATCTTGACCTGGGCCGGGGCGGAAGCGAACGCGGGCGGGTTGCCGTTGTGCAGCCCGAGCGACCGGTTGGCGTCCTCGATCCGCGACAGACGCCCCTGGTGCAGCTCGAAGCCCTGCACCGAGCCCTCGCCGCCGGCGTTGAGGACGTAGACGAGGTCGCCACGGGCCGCGACGCTGACCGGCAGCAGACCGCCGGACCAGATGACCTGGAGCTTGTGCAGCCTGGTGCCCTCGACGCCGAAGACCGTCACTGTGTTGCTGCCGGCGTTCACGGCGAACAGCAGTCCGCGGTGGTAGGTCAGGGAGCCCTGCGAGGCCAGCGCGTCGAGCGGCGCGCCGATGGTGAAGCCGCCCAGCCCTCCGGTCTCGTACTCGCCCGCCTTGGTGAGACGGCCGTCCTCGTCGCGGTCGTACACCTTGATGGTGTTGCCCTCGGCCTTGTTGGTCTGGACGAAGACAGCGCCCTCGTCGCCGTCGTGGTGATCACCCCCCTTGCGGTCGTCGTGGTACCCGGGGCCACCGCCATCGGCGAAGGCGGCCCCGGGGATCGATCCGATGCTGGTCAGACCTGCGAGGAGGGCTGCCGCGAGCGCGACACTGCGCTTCATCACTGACTCCTTATGCACCCGAAGGGAGGAATACGAGTTTTCCTCTCCTTAGAAAGCTATCGGAGCAGCTAGGCGGGTTGTTCGTAGTTACCCTAAAGCGGTAATTCCATGTCGATTTGCGAAATGACGAGACGAACGGGCGACTGTGGCGCTCTTCCGCCACAGCGCACCCGGCGCTCGGTCCGCAAACCGACGGTGATGGCGTGTCAGAACCACCGGATGGGATGCTGCACTGGTGATTCGCCACCACGCCGTCCGGGTCGGTCTGGCGATCGGGCTGCTCACCGGCTGTTCCGAGCCGCCGTACCCGCTCCCCGACCGGGACGCGACTGAGGTGCAGGCCGAGGAGGCGCGTCTCGCGACGCTCCTCCCCGCCGAGTTGCTGGGCGGACCAGGCACCTGCGAGGTTCGGCTGCTGGGGCGAGACGGTTCCTCGTCGTTCGCCTGGGCGCACTGCGAAGCAGCACCGGGGGTCGGGATCGTCTCCGGAGTCTCCGTACCTGTGCGGGTGGACGGCGATCGCGTCACGCAGCCCGGCGATGGGAGCGAATACTCCGCGAGCGTGCGGCGCATGTTCCCGGAGCGGCTGGCGGACAAGGTCCTCGACGACGACACCGATGTGCGGCCCTGACTGATTCAGGCGACAACACCATCGCTGGGGCCGGACGCGGCGAGGTCCAGGGTCAGCGCGGGTCGGGCCACCACGGTTCGAGGAGGGTGGGGTCGGCCACGTACTGCCCCGCCTGTGTCCGCTGCTCCGGAGTCAGCGACAGCGCCTGGAGTCGGGCGCCCCACTCGGGCACCCGGTCGGCCTTGTCCAACGCGGTGGCCAACTCGATCAGGCCGGCCAGCGCCATCGCCTGCTCGACCACCGGGGTGTCCTCGGCGCGACGGCGCATCCCCGAGTCGAGGGCCCGGTAGGCCGCCCGGTCGTCCATCTTGAACTCGCGCAGGATCCGCGCGTTGTCGAGCACCCGGGCCAGCCCGTCGAGTTCCTTCGACCCGCCGTACTCCACGTCGTCCGGTTCGTCGCGCTGAATGAAGACGATCGAGTTGCCCGACGGGTCGACGATGCTGAACCGCGACGACCCGGCGCGGTAGCGGGTCATCCGAGGCAGGCCCTTGACCAGCACCTTGCCGTAGCTGCGGCGCATCGCCTCGGCGAACGCCGCGTGGTACGGCCCCACCGCGTCCACCATCACCAGGCACCCGCCGGACTGCTCCTTCGCCGGGTCGAGATCCTTCGGCGCCGGCCCGTAGTGCAGGTCGAACCCGCTCCACCGAAACGCCAGGTACACGTACGGCCTGGTCTGCTCGTAGGTCACCTCGAACCCGAGCGCCCGCCAGAAGGCCAGGGTCTCCTCCGGGGCGGGGCAGTGCAGCAGCGGCACCGTGGTCTCGTTCGGTTGGACACGGTCCTCGTTGGTCGTCATCGTCACTCCCGGTCCGGTCGGCAGGCCGGCCATTGTGCCAGCACCACCGAGCGGCTTCGACGGGTTTCGTCTCCTACCAGGGGAGGAGGACCGCTCCGACCACCGGCCGCAACCGGGGCTCGAGGTCGGACGCGATCGACGTACGCGGCCACGAACATCTACAGACATGACAACAGTTCTGCGCCGGGCGACGCGCTGGAACCGCCCACTGATGTTCCTGGTATCCGTGATGGCGGTGCTCGGCGTCGTCGCCGTCGTCGGCATCCTCGTCGACCCGCGCGTCCTCACCGGGGCGCCGATCTGGCTCAAGCCGTTCAAGTTCGCGCTGTCGTTCGTGCTGTACGGCGCGACGCTCGCCTGGATGCTCTCCCTGCTGCCACGACGCAGCCGGGCCGTCGAGACGGCGGTCGTCATCATCGTCGCGGTGGCGGTCGTCGAAAACGCGTGGATAGTCGGTCAGGTGATACGCGGGCAGGCCAGCCACTTCAACGACAGCACCCCCCTGAACACCGCGCTGTTCGCGGTGATGGGCGCGGCCATCATGGTGCTGTTCTTCGCGCACCTCGTCATCGGGATCGTGGTCCTGATCCAGCGGATTCCCGATCGGGTGGCCGCGACCGCCGTCGGCTGGGGGCTCGGCCTGTCCCTGCTGGGCATGCTCGCGGCGGTGCCGATGGCGCTGCCGATGCAGGACCCGGGGATCGAGGGGATCGGTGGGGCGCACAGCGTCGGCGTGCCCGACGGCGGGCCGGGGTTGCCGATCGTGGGCTGGAGCACCACCGGCGGCGACCTGCGGATCGGGCACTTCGTGGGGCTGCACGCCCTCCAGGCGTTGCCGATCCTGGCGATCCTGCTGAGCCGGTTCGCGACGCGATTGGACGAGCGCACCCGCGTCCGGCTGCTGGTCGTCGCGGGTGGCGCGTACGGCGTACTCACTGTGTTGTTGACGTGGCAGGCGCTGCGCGGACAGCCGCTGCTGCGGCCGGACGCCGGCACGCTCGCCGCGGTCGCGGCACTGGTGGTCGCGACCGCGGCGAGCGTGACCGGCGTGGTGCTGGCCCGCCGACGTCGCCCGGAACTGGCGCTGGCCGCGTGACCGGGACGCTGTTCTCCCTGACGTTCGCGGTGGCCGCGCCGTTCTGGGCGCTGATGATCCTGCTGCCGCGCTGGTCGTGGACCGCTCGGATCATCGCCTCGCCGCTGATCGTGCTGCCGGTCGTGGTGATCTACGCGCTGCTGGTGCTCCCGGCGTTCGGCGAGGTGCTGCCGGCCGTGGCGTCGCCGACCCTGGCCGGGGTGCGGGACCTGCTCGGCACCTCCGACGGTGCGGCGGCGGGTTGGGCGCACATGATCGCGTTCGATCTGTTCGTCGGGCGGTGGGCGTGGTTGGACAGCCGGGAACGGGGGGTGCCGGCGCTGGTGATGGCTCCGGTGCTGGTGCTGACCGTCCTGCTCGGGCCGCTCGGCCTGGCCGCGTACCTCGCGGTCCGGACCCGGTGGCGGCGGTCGGCGGCCGCCGCCACCGGCCCACAGCACCTAGGCTGACGACCGTGAGCTGGCCGGGGCGACTGTTCGACATGCGGGACGCGCTCGTGCGAATGGTGCTGCTCGACCTCGCCGGGGTGTGTTACCTGTTCTTCGTCCCGCACTCCAACAGCACGCCCACCACGGCACAGTGGATCCTCGCACTGCTCGCGTTCGCCGTGGCGCTGGTGGCGCACCGGTTGCCGGTGCTGAACCTGGTGGCACAGGCCGCCCTGCTGGCGGTCGCGATCAGCCTGGTCGACGACTTCACCATCAACCAGGTTGGTGCCAGCTGGGCGCTGCTCGAGGTCACCATGCGTGCGCGCCACGCGCGGCCCATCTGGCTGGCCGCCGTGCTGCTTGCCGTGGTCGACCTGACCGACTCGATCGGCGACCCGCCGCGCCGGTTCGCCTCCGGGGTCGTCGGGCTCGCCGTGGAGGTCGGCGTGCCGGTCCTGCTCGGCCTGGTCATCCGCACCAACCGGGAGTTGGGTCGGCAGGCCGTGGAGCGGGCCCTGGCCGAGCAACGCCAGCACGAGTCGGAGAGCCGCGCGGCTCGCGCCGATGAACGCAGCGCCATCGCCCGCGAGCTGCACGACGTCGTGGCGCACCATGTGGCGTCGATGGTCCTGCGGGTCGGCGTGGCCCGGCACGTGCTCACCGACCTGGACCCCCGGGTGGGCGAGGTCTTCGACGACGTGCACGGCACCGGCACCTCGGCCCTCGCGGAGCTGCGCCGGCTGGTCGCGGTGCTGCGCAACCCCGACGGGGTACGCGGCGACGCGGCGCTGACCGCTATCGAACCGTCAGCGCTGCCGGCGGCGATCGGCGCGTCCATGGATCGGGCCCGGCAGGCGGGTGTCATTGTGGAGGCCGACCTCGACCCGGCGATCGGTTCACTCGACGCGGTACGCGGCATGGCGGTGCTGCGACTCACGCAGGAGGCGCTGACGAACGTGGCCAAACACGCGGGGGCGTCAGCGATCGCGCATCTCGTGGTCGCCGTCCGGGACGGCTCCGTGCACTGGGAGGTCACCGACAACGGGCGCGGCGGGGGGCCGGCGGGCGTGCCGGCCGGTGGCGGGCACGGCATTACCGGGATGCGCGAACGTGTCGAGGTCCTCGGTGGCCGGTTGGAGGCGGGCCGGACCGGCACCGGGTGGCGGGTGCGTACCGTCCTTCCGCCAGTGACCGCCGCGTCCACCGACGCGCCGGTCGGGTCGGTGCCCCGCGAGCGCAAGGCCCCGGCCGGGTCGCCCGCGCCGGAGCCGGCGTGATCCGGGTGCTGCTGGTCGACGACCAGCACCTCATCCGGGCCGGGCTGCGCATGCTCTGCGATGCTCAACCCGACATCGAGGTCGTCGGGGAGGCCGACAACGGCCGCGAGGCGATCCCGCTGGCCGGGCGGCTCCTCCCCGACGTCGTCGTGATGGACCTGCGGATGCCCGGCGTCGACGGGATCACCGCGACCAGCCGGATCCTCGCCGAACGCCCCGCCACCCGCATCCTGGTGCTGACCACGTTCGGCGACGACGAGCACCTCTACCCCGCGCTGACCGCCGGAGCGTGCGGGTTCCTACTCAAGGACGCGCCCCCGACCGAGTTGCTGGACGGCATCCGCCGGGCCGCCGTCGGTGACAGCCCGTTCAGCTCTGAGGTGCTGCGCCGCCTCGTGCAGCGCGCGGTGCACGCCCGCCCGGGGTCACCACCGGCTCTGCCGGGCCTGACCGCCCGGGAACGGGACGTGCTCGACCTGGTCGCCGAGGGACTGTCCAACACCGAGATCGCCGACCAGCTCCACATCGGTGTCACCACGGTCAAGACCCACATCACCAGCCTGATGACCAAGACCGACAGCCCCAACCGGGTACGCCTGGCCCTGTTCGCTCGCGGCGTCTGACGCTCAGGCCCGCACTCACGGCGTCTGCGGCTCAGGCCCGCATCCGCGCGGACACGGCGATGACGAGCACCAGCGGCACGATCAGCAGGGCCGGGGCGACGACCGGCAGGTGCAGGGCGACAAGGGCGCCGACGGCCGCGCCGACCATGAGGGCCAACAGCACCTGGGCCTTGGGACGCAGGCTGGTCCACGGGCTGCGCGCGGCGACCCCGGCGATCAAGCTGGTGAGCGTGCCGGTCAGGTACGTGGAGGACAGGCCGGACACCCCGAAGCGTTGGATCGCACTGCTCTGCACGCCCAGCGCGACAGCGGACAGCATCAGCAGCGCCAGGTGGACACCCGCGTCGGGAGTGTGCAGGGTGACCTCCCAGACGACGGCGAACACCACGAACACCGACAGCTCCAGGACCAGCGCCCAGGTGACCCGCCGAGGCCAGACCGGATCGTCGGGCTGCGCCGAGCCGACGACGCGGGCGCCGGCGAGGACACCGACGATGAAGCTGACGATGGCGCAGCCCGACGTCAGAGCCAGGTCGGCTTCACCTCGGCCGGCCGAGAGCCCGAGCAGGACCATGTTGCCTGTCATCACGCTGGCGAAGGCGCCGCCGAGGGCGAGGAAGCCGAGAGCGTCGGCGCTCCCGGTGAGGAAGGTGAGGACGACGACGAGCGCGTGCCGTCGCCGCAGCAGGCGCTCGTCCCGGGGCGGGGTGATGTGAGGGCGGGTGACGCGGGGCGCTGTGCTCGACACTGTCGGCCGCCTTCCGGTAATTGTTCTTCGTATACACTTTGTGCGGACACGTTCACGGAGAGGCGACCAGGTGGCTGAAGACCTACGGGACAAGCTCGGCGCGCAACACCTGCCGCTCCGCGATCAGGTCCTCGCCGCGCTGCGGACCGCCATCATCGACGGCGACTACCTGCCCGGGGAACGGCTGACCGAGGACCGGCTCGCCGAGGACTTCGGCGTCTCCCGCAACCCCGTCCGGGAGGCGCTGCGCGTCGCCGAGGCGGAGGGATTCGTCGTGATCCTCCCCCGCCGGGGAGCGGTCGTCGCCTCACCGAGCAGCGGGACCATCACCGACATGTTCGCCGTGCGCGAGCGACTGGAGGCGCTGGCCGCCCGGCTGGCCGCCGAGCGGGCCACCGCGGCCGACGTGGCGTCCCTGCGCGCCCTGCTCGACCAGGGCCGCGAGGCGACCCAGCGCCACGACCTGGCCCGGGTCGCCGAGCTGAACAGCACGCTGCACCTGCGCATCCTCCAGATCAGCGGAAACCCCTGGCTGTCGTCGATCGCCAAGTCGCTCTACCTCCATGTCCAGTGGGTCTTCCGGCTCGGAGCGGCCGAACGCGCGCCACACTCGTGGGCCGAGCACATCCAACTCGTCGACGCCATCGAGTCGGGCGACGGTGACCGCGCCGAGCGGGCCGCGCTCGACCACCTCGAAGCGGCATCCGCCGCCGCGTACGAGAACGCCGAAGGCGGCTACGGCGCCCGCTGACGGGCACGCGGCTGCGGCGCCCGCTACCGGCCGCACGCGTAGCCCTGCATCCCCCGCGGGTTCGCACCGGCCGCCAGCACTCCCGTCGCCGGGTCACGGGTCACCGCGCAGAGCCGACCGAGGCTCCACCCGTCGGTGACCCGCACCTCGTGCCCGTACGCCCGCAGCGCCGCCAGCACACCCTCGTCGAGCCGGTCCTCCACCACCAGGACACCGGGCTCCATGTCGCGGGGATAGAACGAGCCGGGCAGGCCGACGGTGTGCCACGCCGGCGCGTCGATGGCCTCCTGAAGGCTCTGCCCACCGACGAGGTGCCGCACCAGGAACGGCAACTGCCACTGGTCCTGCTGGTCGCCACCGGGGGTGCCGCAGGCCAGCACCGGCTCACCGTCGCGGTGCACCATCGTCGGGCTCAACGTCGTACGCGGGCGGCGGCCCGGCGCCAGCGAGGAGGCGAGCCCCTCCTCCAGCCAGAACATCTGCAACCTGCTGCCCAGCGGAAAGCCCAGCTCCGGAATCGTCGGCGAACTCTGCAACCAGCCGCCACTGGGGGTAGCGGAGATCATGTTGCCCCACCTGTCGACCACGTCCACGTGACAGGTGTCGCCCCGGGTCACCCCGTCCGACTGCACTGTCGGCTCTCCCGTCGTGGCATCGGTCGGCCCGGCAGGTCGAGCGGCACCGGGTCGGACGTGGGCGGGCAGGCGCGGCTGCGCCCCGTCCGGGCGGCCCGGCCGCAACTCCGCCGACGCGCGATCGCCGATCAGGGCGGCCCGCTCCCGCGCGTACTGCGGTGAGAGCAATGCCTTGGCGGGCACGTCGGCCCCGTCGCCGTACCAGGCCTCCCGGTCGGCGAAGGCGAGCTTGAGCGCCTCGACCTGGGCGTGCACACCCGCGGCGGTCGCCGAGTCGTACGCGCCCGGGTCGTCGAGCGCGTCAAGGGTGGCCAGCGACTCCAGCAGCACCGGGCCCTGGCCCCAGAAGCCGGTTTTCGCCACCGAGTAGCCCTGCCAGTCGAGGGTGGCGGGCGGCTCCCAGCTCGCCGAGTACGCGGCCAGGTCGTCACCGGTGACCAGCCCGGCGTGCGGGCGTCCGCTGGAGTCCTGGAACGGTCGCCGGCTGAACGCGTCGATCGCCTCGGCGACGAAACCCGTGCTCCAGGCCCGGCGGGCGGCCTCGATCTGGGCCTCCCGGTCGGCACCGGCCGCCCGTCCCGCCTCGACGAGTCGGCGCAGGGTGTCCGCGTACGCCGGGTTGGTGACCAACTCCCCCGCGGCGGGCGGTCGGCCGCCGCGCAGCCAGAGCGCGGCGGAGGTGGGCCAGTGTTCCTCGAACAACGACCGGACGGCGGCCACCGTGTCACCGACCCGGCCCACCAGCGGGTGCCCGGCGCCGGCGTAGCCGATCGCCGGCTCCAGCACCTCGGCGAGGGTGAGCGTGCCGTGCTCGCGCAGCAGCAGGAGCCAGGCGTCCACCGCACCGGGTACTGCCGCCGCCAGCGGCCCGGCACCCGGGATGAGATCCATGCCGAGGGACCGGAAGTGCGCGATGGTGGCGCCGGCCGGGGCTGGCCCCTGCCCGCACAGCACCTTCGGTCGGGGGTCCCGTGCGGTAGCCACGATGGCCGGCACCTCGCCGCCCGGCCCGTTCAGGTGCGGCTCGACCACGTGCAGGACGAACCCGGCGGTGACCGCCGCGTCGAAGGCGTTGCCCCCGCGTTCCAGGATGCCCATCGCCGACTGGCTGGCGAGCCAGTGGGTGGAGGACACCATGCCGAAGGTGCCCTGCAACGTGGGTCGGGTGGTGAACGTCATGACAGCACCTCACTGGGATCTGCGGTACGAACGTCGGGACCGGTGCCGTCCGGCCGGACCAGGTGGCAGGCGGCCATCCCGTCGCCGATGGCGGTCTGCGCCGGCACCTCCGTCGCGCACCTGTCGAAGGCGAGCGGGCACCGGGTCCGGAACCGGCAGCCGGACGGCGGGTCGAGCGCGGACGGCAGGTCGTCGCCGAGCAGCACCGGCTGACGGTGGCGCTGACGCACCGGGTCGGCCACCGGCGCGGCGGAGAGCAACGCCTGCGTGTACGGGTGTGCGGGCCGGGCGAAGATCCGCTCGCGGCTGCCGGTCTCGACGAGTTGACCCAGGTACATGACAGCGATGTCGTCGGCCAGGTATTCCACAGCGGAGAGGTCGTGGGTGATGAAGAGGCAGGCGAACCCGATGTCGCGTTGCAGGTCGGCGAGGAGGTTGAGCACCGACGCCTGCACTGACACGTCGAGCGCGCTGGTGGGTTCGTCCGCGATGAGCAGCATGGGCTCGGAGATCAGGGCCCGCGCGATGCTGACCCGTTGGCGTTGCCCGCCGGACAGTTCGTGGGGATAGCGACGGGCCACCTCGGCGCGCAGGCCCACCCGTTCGAGTTGGGGGGCGACGCGGGCGTCCCGGTCGCGCCGCGAGATCCGCTTGCCGGCCAGCCGCAGCGGTTCGGCCACGATCTCGCCCACCAGCATGCGCGGGTCCAGTGACGCGGCCGGGTCCTGGAAGACGATCGACACCGCGCCGCGATGGGGACGCAGTCTCCGTCGGGACAGGTGGGTGACGTCGGTGCCCGCGATCCGGACCGTTCCCGCTGTCGGTTCGACGAGCCGCACCACGCATCGGCCCACTGTCGACTTTCCGGAGCCGCTCTCCCCCACCAGGGCCGTGACCCGGCCCCGCGGGATGGTCAGGGACACCCCGTCCACGGCACGCACCGGGCCGAAGTGCATCACCAGGTCCGCTATCTCCAGGGCGTTCGGCTGCGGCGTCATCGGTTCGCCTCCTGAGGGGCCATCTCGCAGGGGTGCCAGCAGGCCGCGACATGGTCGGTGTCACCGACATCCTCCAACGGCGGGGCTGCCGCCCGGCACCGCTCGTCGGCGGCCGGGCAGCGATCCGCGAAGGTGCAGGCGTCGGGTTGGCTGGCCAGCACGGGCACCAGCCCGGGGATCTCGGTCAACCGGTCGGTGCCGGCGTGCCGGCCCGGCTGCGGTGACGCCGACAGGAGCCCGGCCGTGTACCGGTGCCGGGGGTGGGCGAACAGGTCGTCCACCGACGCCCGTTCCACCACCCGGCCCGCGTACATGACGACGACGCGGTCCGCGATGTCGGCGATCACGCCGAGGTCGTGGGTGATGATGAGGACGCTCGTGCCGAGCCGGTCGCGCAGGTCCCGCAGCACCTGGAGGATGCCGGCCTGGACGGTGACGTCCAGCGCTGTGGTCGGCTCGTCGGCCACCAGCACCTTCGGGCCGCAGGCCACCGCCATCGCGATCATCACGCGCTGCCGCATGCCGCCGGAGAGTTGGTGCGGGTAGCTGTCGACCCGCTGGGCGGCGGACGGGATACCGACGAGCGTCAACAGCTCGACGGCGCGGGCCCGCGCCGCCCGTCGGGACATCCGCTCGTGGACCTGGAGCACCTCCCCGATCTGCCGCCCCACGGTGAGCACCGGGTTCAACGACGTCATCGGTTCCTGGAAGATGTAGGCGATCTCCCGGCCACGGACCCGACGCAGGGCGGACTCGCGGGCGCCGACCAGCTGGGTGCCGTCCAGGCGCACCGACCCGGTGACCCGGGCGCTGCCCGGGAGCAGCCCGGCGAGGCTCATCGCGGTGACGCTCTTTCCGCACCCCGACTCGCCCACCATCCCGACGATCTCCCCGGCTGCGAGGTCCAGGCTGACCCCGTCGACCGCCGAGACGGTGCCGGTCTCGGTCGGGAACGACACCGACAGGTCGCGGATCTCCAGCACGGGCGCGGGGGCGGTGGTCATCGCCGGTCTCCCTTCGGGTCGAGGGCGTCGCGCAGGGCGTCACCGAAGACGTTGAACGCCAGCGCCAGACCCATGATCACCACGCCGGGGAAGACGGCGGCCCACGGTGCGCGGGCGGCGAACTGCTGGGCGGTGGCGAGCATGGTGCCGAGGCTGGGCGCCGGGGGTTGGATGCCGAGACCGAGGAAGGACAGCACCGCCTCGCCGAGGATCGCGGCCGGGATGGCGACGGTGGCCTGCACCAGGATCACCGAGGTCGCGTTCGGCAGGATGTGCCGGGCCAGCACCCACAGGTCGCTCGCGCCGTCCACGACGGCCGCCGCGACGAAGTCCAGCGACTTGAGGCGCAGCGTGTCCGAGCGGACGACCCGGATCACGCCGGGGATCTGAGCGATGCCGATGGCCACCGCCGCGTTGCCGAGGCTGGCGCCCCGGATGGCCGCCAACCCCACCGCCATGATCAGAAACGGGAACGCCAGCAGCAGGTCGGTGAAGCGCGAGATGACCGCGTCCCAGGCCCGAAAGTAGCCGGCGGCGAGCCCGAGCGGCACCCCGATGACCAGCGACGTGGCCACCGCCAGGAGCCCGACCTGCAACGACGCCCGCGCACCGAGCATGATGCGGGAGAGGACGTCCCGACCCAGGTCGTCGGTGCCCAGCAGGTGCCCGGCGGTGCCGGGAGGCGCGAACGTACGGGCGAAGTCGGTCTGGTCGACCGAGTAGGGCGCGAGCCAGGGCGAGAGCAGCGCGATGACGCCCGCCAGCGCGAGCACGACGAAGCTCACCACGGCGAGCGGGTTGCGCCGCAGCCGCCGCAGCACCCGCGTACGCCGGGTGATGCTGACGGTGCCGGTCTCCGCGATCGGTACGGTGAGGACGGTCATGCCGGATCTCCCGTCACCCGGATGCGTGGATCGATGACCGAGTAGAGCAGGTCCACGAAAAAGTTGATCACGATGTAGGCCGCCGCGGTGAGCAGGACGACGGCCTGGATCACCGGGTAGTCCCGTTGGAACACCGCGTCGATGGTCATCTTGCCGAAGCCCGGCAGCCCGAAGATCTGTTCGGTGACGACCGCGCCCGAGATCAGCCCGCCGAGTTGGAGACCCACGACTGTCACCACCACGATGAGGCTGTTCCGCAGGGCGTGCCGGGTGATGACGGCGCGAGGTCGCAGGCCCTTCGCCTTGGCCGTGCGTACGTAGTCGGAGGAGAGCGAGTCGAGCATCGCCGACCGGGTCTGCCGCATGATGATGGCGGCCAAGCCGGTGCCGAGGATCACGGCCGGCAGGACGATGTGGTGCAGGTTGTCCACGGGGTCCTCCAGGATCGGCACGAAGCCGGAGGCGGGGAAGAGCCCGGTCGCCACGGACAGGTAGAGGATCGCCAGCAGGCCCAGCCAGAAGTGCGGCACCGACAGGCCGATCAGGGCCAGGCCGTTGGCAAGCCACTCCGCCGGGCGTCCACGACGGACCGCCGCGAGCACCCCGGCGCCGACGCCGAGCGCCGCCGCGATGAGGATCGCCAGGACGGACAGCTCGACGGTCACCGGCAGGGCGGTCGTGAGCATCGAGGAGACCGGCGTGCCGGTGCGGATCGACACCCCGAAGTCGCCCTGCGCCATGCGCTCCACGTATTGGGCGAACTGCACGGGCAGCGGCTGGTCCAGCCCGTAGTGCCGACGGATGGCCTCCAGGGCCTCCGGCGACCGGTCCTCGCCGGCCAGGGCGAGGGCCGGGTCGCCGGGCAGCGCCCGTACGCCGACGAAGACAACGATCGTCGACAACAGCAGTGTCAGCGCCGACTGCCAGGCGCGGGTGAGCAGATATCGGGCCACGACGGCCTACTTGCCGAAGCCGGCGAAGGCCGCCCGGATCACGCCGTCGGGGTAGACCTGGAGGCCCTGGATCTGCTTGCTGACGGCGGTCAGGTTGCGCTGCCGGTAGAGGTAGATCAGGGCGTCGTCCTGCTGGAGCAACGTGACCGCCTGCCCGTACAGCTTCCTGCGCTCCTCGACGTCACCGGCCTGGCGGGCCTGGGTCAGCAGGGTGTCGAGCTGCGGGTTGCTGTAGCCGGCGACGTTCTGGCTGGCGCCGGTGCCGACGAAGTTCGTGATGTTGGCGTCCGGGTCGATCCGGCCGCTCCACCCCAGTTGCAGCAGCTCGAAGTTGCCGCGGTCCTGCTCGTCGAGGAGCGACGAGTACTCCACCGGGTTGATCTTCAGGTCGAATCCGCCGTCCTTGACCATGGACTGCAACGCCTGCGCGAGACGCAGCGTGTCGGGCGTGTTCGAGGCGAGCATCGTGACCGCGTACGGCGTCTGCACGCCGGCCTCGGCCAGCAACTGCTTGGCCTTGGCGGGGTCGTGCGCCGGGCAGGTCTGCGCCTCGGGGGACGAGAACGTGCTCGCGGGCGAGATCGGGGAGCAGGCGGCGGCGTGCAGACCGTTGAAGACCGCGTCGACCAGGGCCTTGCGGTCGATGGCGTGCTCGAAGGCCTGCCGCACCTTGGCGTTCTGGGCGAGGGGGCGGTTGATGGGCTTCGCCGCGGTGCCGACGCCGTCGACGTTGCCGACGTTGATGGTCAGGCCCTGGTAGCCGAGGGACTGCGACTGGAGGACGGAGACCGCCGCGTCCTGCCGGAGCGAAGCGACGTCCTGGGTGGAGACCGAGTCGGCGACCTGCGCGTCGCCGGAGCGCAGGTTGGCGGCGCGGATGCTGGCGTCGGTGAGGATCCGCCACGAGATGGTGTCCAGGTGCACCTTGCTCGCGTCGTAGTAGTTCGGGTCCCGCACCACCTCGATGGAGTTCTGCGGCACCCGCTTGGCGAACTTGAAGGGGCCGACGCAGACCGGCGCGGAGGCGAAGTCGTCGCCCTTGGTCCGCAGCGCCTGGGCACTCATGATCATGCCGGCCCGGTCGGCGAGGGCCCCGAGCAGCGGCGCGAACGGCTGCTTCAGCCGCAGAACGACGGTCTGCGCGTCCGGGGTGTCGACGCCGTCGATGGGGCCGAGTTCGCTCTTGCGCGCCGACCGGGCGTTGGTGAGGTGGCGTTGCAGGGTGGCCTTCACCGCGGCCGAGTCGAACGCCGTGCCGTCCGCGAAGCGCACGCCGGGCCGCAGCGGAATGGTCACCGTCCGGCCGTCGCCGCTCGTGGTGGGCAGTGCCGTCGCGAGCTGCGGTACGACCTGCGCCTGCTCGTTGACGTCGTAGAGCTTCTGGCACATGGCTTGGAAGACGTAGCGGGAGTAGAGGCTTCTCGACAGCGTCGGGTCCAGCGCGTCGGGCTCGGCGGAGAGGGCGATGACCAGGTTCCCGCCCTGCTTCACGGCGGCGGGGTCGGCGGGCGTACCGAAGGAATCCCGGCCTGCCGACTGGTCGCCGCCGGACGTCCCGCCTTCGTTGTTCGACACCGGCGAGCAGGCGACGACGGTGCAGACGACGACGGCCGCCGCCACGGCGGCCCGGAGTACCCGGCTGGTTTCGCGGACGGAGAGGTTCGTCATGGAGAGCTCCTCAAGTGGGCGATTCGGGGAGCGTATGTTGTATACGATGACCGCCGCAAGACCTCAGTGAATGGCTGACGAGGCACCCCTGGCACCCGGAACAAACCGGCCGGCGATCAGCTCGCGGGCTGTGCCCGGCCGCCCCTGACCAGGCTGAGCAGGACGACCAGCGCGAGCACCGCCACCACCGCGCTGAAGACCTCGCCGGCCGGGCGCAGGCCGATCGTCTGGATCAGCAGACCGACCGCGACCGCCGGCACACCGAGCATGGCGAACAGGATGGCGAAGAAGGTCGACACCGCCTCGGCCCGGTGCTGCGGCTCGGTCTTCATCGTGATCGTCGCGATGCCGTCGCCGACCGCCACCCCGGACGCGACCCCGATGATCGCCGCGCAGATGAGCAGCGTCGTCAGCAACGCCATCCACATGCTGAACGCCAGCAGGCCCGCCCCCACCACCAGGCCGGCGCAGGCGCTGGCCAGTGCGGCACGCGAGGACAGCACGCGGGTCAGCAGTTGGCCGAACGCCGCACCGGTGAACGCCACGAAGACCACCAGCGCGGCCAGGGTGTGTGAGGTCTCGTGCAGGACCATGCCGAGGAACAGCCCGCTCACCGACGTGAGCACCCCGAGGGCGGCGAAGCCCGCGCCGGCGGTGATCGCCGAGCGGATGAAGGCACCGCGGATGGTGGCCGGCACGTGCAACCGCTGCACCCGCAGGGTCACCGGCGAACGTTCCCGGACCGTCTCCGGCACCCCACGCAGCGCGATGATCGCGACCACCGCCAGGACCAGCACGATCACCCAGGGCAACCGGAGCGGTTCGGGTGCCACGTCCGACACGATCCCGGACAGCAGGGTGCCGGTGGCCAGGCCACCCAGGTTCGCGAAGATCGACACGGTGGCGGCACGCTTCGGGTGCCGAGGGTCGATCAGCTCAGCCAACGCCGCTGTCGCCGTACCGATGATCAGCGCGGCGGACAACCCCGCGAGGATCCGGCCCACGATGATCATCGCCAGGTCCACGGCGGCGAGGAAGACGGCGTCGGCGGCGACCGAGAGCAGCAACGCGATGAGGATGACCGGACGTCGGCCGATCTGGTCGGAGAGCCGACCGAAGACCAGCAACCCGACCACGACTCCGAGCGCGTACAGGGCGTAGACCACTGTCACTGTCAACGACGAGAACCCGAACTCCAACTCGTAGAGCGGGTAGAGCGGCGTCGGCACCGTGGTGCCCACGAGCGTGATCCAGAACGCGAACGCGACCCGTAGCGCGCCGGACGTGGAACCGGACCGTGTCACCCGTCCAGCATGAATCTCGGTCCCGAGTCGAGGTGCGGCAACGGACCTAAACACCCGCATCAGGTGGCGGCGCGCGGGCCGACGGTGGGAAGCGGGGCCGCACGGCACCGCTTCCCACCGCGTACCCCTAGGAGTTGTAGGCCTGCGCGGTCACAGTGACCTGGCGGGCGAGGCCCGACCGGGCCGGCCAGGAGATCCGCACCTCACGGGTCTCCCCCGGCAGGAGCCAGAAGTAGTTGTCGTCGTAGCGGGCCGGCAGGACCCGCTCACCGCTCCTGTCGCGCACGGCGAGCCGCACCAGGGCGGCGACCGTACGACCCTGGTTGCGGACCGTCGTGGTCACGGTGTTGCGCCCGTCCACGACGCGTACGGTGCTCGACGACGTCGACAGGCGGGTGCTCGGCAGGTCGTTGAGCGCCCGCAACTGCTCGGCCTTGTCGTAGCGCCAGTAGGTGTTCTCCGCGAGCAGCCGGTCCCGGCTGTCCCGCAGCTCCAGTCGCACCAGGTGCAGCCCGCCGCCGTTCGGCGCGGCGAGCGCGAAGGCCGCTGTGGTGTCCGAGCGGGCCACGTCCACCCGCTGACGTTGGGGCGAACCCAACGAACGGCCGCCCAGGTCGTAGCGTCGGGCGCTCACCGTGACCCCGCTCAGCGGGGCGGCGGTGTGGTTGACCACCCGGACCTGCCAGGTGCCCGGGTCGGCCTGGACGTGCACCGGCTCGCACCCCTTGCGGGCGCCGTAGTAGGCGCCGTTCACGTCGAGGTCGTAGTCGTAGGTCTGCCAGACCGTGCTGTGCCACGCCGGGTGCGACATCCACAGCAGAAGACCGGTGGCGTCCTGCCACAGGTTGGCGTTCCACGCCTCGAACATGGCGCGGTGGCTCTCGTAGTTGACGAACTGCGCCCGGGTGGCGAACTCGTCGAGCGAGGCGGACTCACCGAGCCGCGCGTCGATCGCCGCCTGGTACGTACCGACACGCTGGTTACCGATGGTCGACCAGTCGTGGTAGTTCCACACCTCGCCGATCGGCCACTCCGGCGCGTCACCGACGAGGTTGCGCATGCTCTCGACCACCGACACCACCGGCATGCCGATCTCGGTGTGGAAGCCGAACGAGTCCGCCTCGTAGATCGTCTTGTCGGTGTATGTCGTCGGGTCGACCCAGCCGTACGGCCCACGCCCGCTCACAATGCCGCTGGCGGAGTTGGGGATGTAGAGGATCTCGGGGTGCTCGGTGGCGACGGCCTGCTTGAGCCCGGCGTCGACGATCGGCGGCGGGTCTCCCTCGTTCGCGCCGCACCAGACGACGATGCTCGGGTGGTGGCGGAACCGCCGGATGGTGTCGGCGGCGATGTCCACGTAGCCGGGTGGGTTGGGCAGGAACCCGCCCGCCTGCCAGAAGTCGTTCCACACCAGGATGCCCTGCTCGTCGCAGGCCTGGTACAGCTCCTCACGGTTGCTGCTGCCGAGCCAGTTGCGGATCATCGTGAAGTTCATGTCGCGGTGCATCTCGACCGTGTCGGCCAGCCGGTCGGGCAGCACCCGCCGCAGCAGTTCGTCCCAGCCCCAGTTGCCGCCCCGGGCGAACACCGGCACGCCGTTCACCGTGATCTTCAGCTCGGTGATCTTGTTGCTGACCGCCTTGACGTCGGTCCAGCGCTGCCCGTCGTCGGAGACCTGGATGACGAAGTCGCGGGCGTACGCCTGCTCCCAGACGATGGTGACCTGGTCGAAGCTGACCGGAGCGCCGAGGTCGACCTGGATCCACTGGTTGTCCTCGAACTGTGACGACCAGCGGGTCCGGGGGTTGCCGTCGACGGCCCGGTCCGGGCCGTTGGAGTCGCCGTCGGACGACGACGCGGTGGCGGTCCGGCGCAGCGCCAGGTCGACGTCCGGCTCGGCCTGCCGCTGCACCGACAGCGCCCACATGGACACGCCCCACGAGGTGACCCGCGCGCCGGTCTGGATGCGCAGGTGCTGCGCGGTCTGGCTGGCGAACGTCTCGACCTGGGTGGCGCGGCTGCCCAGCGGGGTGTCGTTGCTGACCGACGTCACGTCGCTCCAGGCGTCCCCGTCGGAGGAGACCTGGACGCGGTAGTCCAGCGCGTACGCCTGCTCCCACACGATGGTGACCCGGTCGAAGTCGACCGCCGCGCCGAGGTCGACCTGGATCCACTGGTCGTCCTCGGCCTGCGAGGCCCAGCGGGTCGCCGCGTCGCCGTCGACGGCCTTGCCGGGACCGTTGCCGTCGTTCTCCGAGGACGACGCGGTGGCGTCGCGGCGCAGGGCGAGATCCGGGCCGGTGCCGTCGGCCACCGACAGCGAGAACATCGAGATGCCCCAGCCGGTGGCGCGCTGGCCGGCCTGGATACGCACGTGCCGAGCGTGCTGCCGGTCGAACGTGACCATCTGGGTCGCCGCGCCGTCGACGAACTCCAGGGCGGGCTTGCCGGGCGGCGAGATGACGATCGGCTGGTGCCAGTCGTAGGCGAACTCGCGGACACCGAAGCGGAGCGCACGCCGGTCGCTGACCGAGCGCTTCACGGTGGCGGTGAGCGTGAGGTCGTACAGGTGGGGGTCGCCGTAGCCGTTGGGCCACCAGAGTCGGGGCTTGTGCAGCCGCAGCGCGCGGAAGCGCTCCGGCGCGAAGGTGACTGTGGTGCTCCCGCCGGCGGGGACGGTCACCGTGGACTCGACGCGTACCTTGTCGAACTCGGCGCGGACGGTGACGGTGGTGGCGCTGGTCGCCGCGTTGCGGACCGGCACCCGGATGGTGACCTCGGCGGTGTCGGTCTTCGGCAGGCCCGGCAGTGTGGTCTGCACGTGCGGGTCACCGATGACCACCGCACCGGTGCTGCGCAGGCGGACGTGGTCCCAGAGGCCGGTGACCCGGTCGCGCACGGCCGGCATCCAGTCCCACCCGGACACCGCCAGGTAGGTCGGCGCGTCAAGGTAGTGGTGGGCCGACTGGAGGAAGGTACGACCGTCGGTGCCCTTGTCGCCGGGGGTGCCCGGGTGCGGCATCGGGGTGACCCGGACGGCGAGGACGTGCTCGCCACGCTGACCGGCCAACGCGTCGGTGATGTCGAAGGCGGCCCGCGCGAACGGGTGCTTGACGCTGCCGACCTGGACGCCGTTGACCCAGGCGGTCGCCTCGTGGTTGATCCCGTCGAACTCCAGCCAGATCCGTCGGCCGGCCGAGGTGTCCAGGTCGCGCGGCAGCCGCAGCGCGCGCCGGTACCACCACGTATGCCTGGACAGCGCCTCCGGGATGCGCATGTTGTTGAAGCCAGCCACCGGGTCGGGCAGGTGGCCCTGCTCGACCAGGGTGCCCAGCACGGTGCCGGGCACCGTCGCCGGCAGCCAGGACCGGACGTCCACGCCGACGCGGGAGAGCTCAGCGCCGTCGGCGGTGCCGGCGAAGTCGTCCATCGTCAACGACCAGCCCGACTCCAACGGCACCGTGCCGTCGGCGGCGACCGTCAGTTCGGGTGCCGGGCCGGTGTTGCCGCCCTCCCAACTGGTCCAGCCCTCGGCCTTCGGCCGGCCGGCCAGCGGTACGCCGTAGACCTGGAAGCCGTTGAGGCCCACCGGGTTGCTGTTCGAGCGCTTCGTGGCGGTCATCCGGATCCACCTGGCGGTGACCGGCTCGGACAGCTTGATGGTCTGCGCGCCGCCCCGGCCCTCGCTGGTCTCGTACACCGACCGCCAGGCACGGCCGTCGGTGGAGACCTCGATCCGGTACGCGGTCGCGGCGCTGGAGAGGATCTCGTCACCGTCGGTGTCGGTGTAGTTGCCGTCGAACGGCCCGTCGTCGAGCGTGGCCTCGAAGACCAGGGAGACCGCCTCGATCCGGCACAGCGCCTGGAGGTCCACCGAGATCCACTGTGGATCGCCGCTGGCGGCGCGCCATCCACTCCCCCGGACGCCGACCTGCGGCAGGCCGTCCACCGCGAAGGTGGCCGGCGTCGGCGCGTAGTCGGTCGAGGAGACCGCCACCGGGCGGTACCGGGCCAGGTCGGTGGCAGCGGGGGTGGCGGTCGGCGGCGGTGCGGCGGCGGCGGACGCGGGGGCGTTCGGGAAAGCCGCGGTCACCCCGACCGACGCCAGCAGCGTCGCGCCGGCGGAGAGGAAGGTACGCCGGGAAATCGGCGATGGCTCGGACATCTTGCCTCCAGACATGACAACGTCGTCAGATGGCGAGGGGGGCCTGTGACAACGTTGTCAGATGGTGGCCCGTTGTTTCCCCGGAGTCAAGGGTCCGAGTCGATCGTGATTCCCGAACACGTTCCGCAGCTGTTCCAGTTCGGACATCGACAGGCGGCTGCTGACCCTCCTGGTGGTCGGAATCGGCCAGGCGTCGCGTCCGGTCTCGTCAACGTCGCCCCCACAACTCGGCACGGGGGGTGCGGGCTATATGGGCGCTGCCTTTGGAGCTGATGCCGCAAACGATTCAGATCCTGGGTGCCACGGTGATGCCGCAAACGATCAGACCCCTGGGTGCCACGGTGATGCCACAAACGATTCAGCTCCAAAGGCGCCGACCAACACCTCTCCACCCCGCGACGCGGAGGCGGATCGGAGGTCACGGCGGCAGCGCGCCCGACCTACTACTTCATGGGCAAGGACAACATCGTCGGTCAGCTCGCCGGGCCGGTCTCCCGGCGGCCGGGGTCCCGCGGGTGGTACTCGGGGCGGAGCTTCGCGCTCGCGAACGCCGACTTCACCGCCGCCGAGAGCGCGGCCATGTCGTACGCGCCGTGGTGCCGCCGGCCGTTGATGAAGAAGGTCGGGGTGCCGGTGACACCGCTGAGGTCGGCCGAGTCGACGTCCTCGGCGATCCGGTCCACTCCCATCCGCTTCACCATGTGCTCCCGGAACCCGTCCAGGTCCAGGCCGAGCTGTTCGGCGTAGCCGAGCACGTCGGCGGGGTTGAGAGCGTCCTGGTGGGCGAGCAGCAGGTCGTGCATCTCCCAGAACGCGCCCTGCTCCCCCGCCGCCTCGGCGGCCTCGGCGGCGAGTTGGGCATGCGGGTGGACGTCCGTGAGCGGCAGGTGCCGCCAGACGTACCGGACGTTGGCGAAGTCCGCCAACAGCTCCCGGACCACCGGCTCGGCCTGCCCGCAGTAGGGGCACTCGAAGTCGCCGTACTCCACCACAGTCACCGGCGCGTCGAGCGCCCCCCGCATGTGGTCGCGGTCCCCATCGACCGGCAGCATCAGGTCGATGATCCCCTCGGTGACGCCCAGCAGCGCGCGGGTCCGCCGCGCCGGCGAGAGTCGACCGACGGACCGGAACACCAGCCAGGTGACGACTGACGCGCCGAGCGTCGCCACGAGGATGCCGAACTTAGCCTCGTCCAGGGCCGGGCCGCTCAGGGCGTGGGTGGCGATCAGGAGGGCGACGGTGAACCCGATGCCGGAGATCGTGCCGACGCCCGCGACCGCGACCCACCCGACGGGTGGCCGGAACCGGTTGCCGCTGAGCCGGGTCACCAACCACGCGGTGGTCACGATCCCGGCCGGTTTGCCGACGACGTACGCGACCACGACCCCCAGCGTGACCGGGGAGGTCACCGCCCTGGCCAGCAGGTCGCCGTCGATCACGATGCCGGCGTTGGCGAGCGCGAACAATGGCACCACCAGGTAGCTCGCCAACGGGTGGTAGAGCGTCTGCAACCGCTCGTTTGGCGACAGCGCCGAGGTGAGCCCGGCTCGGGCCATCCGGGCCAGTTGCGGGGTGGGCTGTTCCCGGAAGAGGCGGAACTGGTCGCTGGCCCGCTGCAGGTCGCCGCGGCCGGGATCGTAGGCGTAGGTCAACAGCCCCATCACCAGGCCCACCGCGACCGGGTCGACACCGGACATCGAGACGGCGAGCCAGGCCGCCACCCCGAGCAGCGCGTAGACCGGCCCGAACCGCACCCCGCAGCCCCGGACGAGCAGCACCACGCCGAAGATCGCCGCGGCGACGACCAGCGCCGTCAGCGAGGGGTGATGCGGGTACGCGATGGCCAGCACCGCGATCGCCACCAGATCGTCGACGACGGAGACGGTCAGCAGGAAACCCCGCAGCCGTTCCGAGAAGCGTGGCCCGAAGACAGCGAGGGCGCCGAGCGCGAGCGCCGTGTCGGTGGCCATCACCGCACCCCAGCCCGCCGCGGTGGTGTGCCCGGCGTTGATGGCGAGGTAGATGGCGATCGGCACGAGCATGCCGCCGACCCCGGCCAGCATCGGCAACGCCAGGCGACGCCGTTCCCGCAGCTCACCGATGTCGAACTCACGGCGCAACTCCAGCCCCGCGACCAGGAAGAAGAACGTCATCAGGCCGCTGTTGATCCAGGTACGCACGTCATGCGCCACCTGCCAGTCGCCGAGCCGGACCGAGAAGGGAGTGTTCCAGACCGACTCGTACGACGATGCGCTGAGGTTCGCCCAGACGAGAGCCGCCACCGCGGCGATCAGCACCACCCGCGCGCCGCCGGTCTCGGTACGCAGAAACGAGCGCAGCGGAGCGTCGAACCGCCGGTCCCAGATGGTTCGGGCGGACCACCCGCGCTGCGTGTTGTCGCTCGTCACGGAAACAATCTTCGTCGCCCTGGACCGTCACGTGGTCCGGATTGCCACTCCTCCCCCGCGAACACGTCTCCTTGGCGGCACCCCCCTGCCGCGTCGATCTTGCAGTTTCGGTCGTCGAGATGCGGGTTTCTGCGTCATATGTCGCGCCAGAAACTGCAAGATCGCGCCCCGACTTGGTCGATCATGGAGTTGTGGTGCCTGATTTAGCGCCGTACCGGGCGCTTTGTTACCCACCACAAGTCCATGATCGACGGGGCGGGCGCGGCTTGACGGGCCGTTTGCTTCGCCTAGCGAAACTCCTTGGCGTTCGATCCTGTGGGCAGGCACGCAGTGCGACTGATTGGTAGCGTGCCGGTGATGTTGCCGGTTGTCGCCGGCAGCGGTCCCCTGGGGAGGGTCGACGTGTGGGCGGACGACGCTGCGCTCGACGCGGCGGAGCGCCGGCTCGACGAGTGGGAGACGTCGCTCGCCGAGCGGGCGACACGGGCCAAGACCCTGTCGGCGACGATGCGGGGTCTGACCGGCACCGCCCACAACACCGACCGGACTGTCGACGTCACGGTCGACTCAGCCGGCCTGCTGATCGACCTACGGCTCGACGAACGCGTCCGGCAACAACCCGCGGCGCACACCGCTCGGCAGATCCTGGAGACCACCGCTGCCGCGCGCGCCGACCTGCTTCGACAGGTCAGCGTCGCAGCCACGGAAGCATTTGGCGGCGACGCGAGCGCCCAGGCCATCATCGACTCGTACCGCAGCCGGCTCCTCCCCGACCAGGGATCGAACGATGCCCGCCGGTGACGGCATCCAGGTCGACCCGGACGACCTGACCGCCCACGCGGCCCACCTGGACCGCTGCGCCAGCAGCCTCGACACCGCCCAGCAGGCAGGCCAGCACGTCCGATTGGGCACCGACGCCTACGGGCAGCTTTGCGCGATGATGCCGGTGCTGCTCGACGGCCTCCAGCGCACCCTGGTAGACAGCATCGGCGCCGCCGCCGCATCGGTACGGGACACCGCCGGCAAGCTGCGCGTCGGAGCCGACCGCTACCGAAGCTCCGACGCCCACGCCAAGCAGCTACTCGACGGGGTGCGGCGACACAGGTGACGTCGAACCCGCTCGTCGCCGCCGCTGCGGACACCCCACCCAGCGCCTGGGCGGGCGTGTGGATCTGCGAGGACATCGAACTCATCGCCCAGGGCGTCCGCACCGGCAGTTGGGTCGACGGCAGCCTCGGCGTCGTGAGCGCCGGCCTGGACGCCCTCGCCCTCGTCTCCGACCCGGTCGGTGCCCTGCTCCAGTACGGGATCGCCTGGCTCATCGAACACGTCAAGCCACTCAGCGAGGCGCTGGACTGGCTCGCCGGCGACCCGGCGCAGATCACCGCACACGCGCAGACCTGGCGCAACGTCGCCGGGTCACTCCGCGACGACGCCGCCGAACTGGCACGCGCCGTGCGCACCGACGTCGCCGGCTGGGGCGGCAGCGCCGGCCCCGCCTACCGCGCCTGGACCGCCGAACAGCAGCAGGCCATCACCGGCCTCGTCCAGGGCGCCGACACCATGGCCGCGATCACCGAAGGGGCCGCCGGCCTGGTGGCCGCCGTCCGACTCCTCGTCCGCGACGCCATCGCCACCTGCGTGTCCCGCATCATCGTGTACGCGGGCGAACTCCTCATCACCGGTGGGCTGGCCGCGCCGCTGGTCGTGGAGCAGGTCACGACCTTGGTGGCGTCGTGGGGTGCGCGGATAGCGCGGTTGTTGCGCGGGTTGCTGGCCAGCCTGCGGCGGCTGATTCCGGAGATGCGTCGGCTCGGCGACCTCATCGAGAAACTCAAGCAGGCACTGGGACGGCTCCTGAAAGGTGAGGCGCCGCCGAGCCGAACCATGCCAGAGCCTGAGCCTCCTCGCGAGAGACCCGGCCATGGCGTGACGGAGCAGCAACGGGTCCACGATCTCGGCATGGATCCGGCCACCGGGCGATTTCGTCCGGGCGAGGCGGAGACAGCGGTCCGTTTGGAGCAGGAGTTGGGCGCGAAGCTGCAGCGCGCTCCGGCGGACTCCTCTGCCGACTGGGTCGACGAAGCCGGTCGGACCTACGATGCGGTAGGCAACTTCCCGGCCCAGTTCTTTGACCGGCAGTGGCCGCAACTGCAGTATCAGATCGAGCGACATTTAGACAAAGCAGACCTGGTGCCGGTGGACGTCGCGCAGTTCAACCCGGAACAGGTGGCCCGTATCGAGCAGTTCATTGCGGACCGGAGTCTCGGTCCGCGAGTATTCATCGTGGGGAAGTAATGGCTAGCCTCATCGTGCTGAAACCCGGCGTCGACTGGACCGCGACCGGGGGTTTGTTCGACTGGACGCTGGAGTTCCTGATCTCCCGCCTTTCGGACCGACAGACCGCCGACCGCCTGCAGGAGATCGTTGACAACAACCTCGGGTCGTTGTGGATCGACGACTTACCTGCCGCCGCACAGCAGGAGATTGTCAACCACTGGCGCAACGGGCTGGTGACGGCTGGCGAGCGACAACTGCCGGAGACCGAGCACAAGGTCGACGTCCTCCGTCGTCTACAGGAGTTGGTTGACGCCACCTATTCCGCAGGATTTTCCGAAACGCGAGAACCCGAGTAGCCAATGAGCCCTCGCGGCTCTGCCACCGGCCGCACGATTTCCAGTTAGCGCGCGAGAAAAGACGACAGGTCGACGTCATCCGCCGTGACCAACCCGGTACTCACCTCGGTCCTGTTGCCGATACGAGGTTGCCTGTCGTCAGCAGCTGGTGAGGCGACCCTCCTGGTCGTACCGGAGGCGACCGCTGGTCAGGGCGACGTGCAGCCCGTAACGGAGCAGCTTGTCGATCTTTTCGGTGCGTCGGCGGTAGCCGAGCCGTTCCAGGCCGGCGCGCAGCAGCCGCTCCTCGTCCATGCTCTCTACAGACTGCAGCGCGTGCACGAGGGCGTTGGCCACCTCCTCGGGTGGCACCTCCTCGAACGCGCGGTCGTTGCTCGCCTGCGTGACCCGGAACCCTCGGTAGGTCTGCGGGTCGACGCCATCGGGCCAGGCGTACCGACTCACGGTCGGGTGCGTGTAGAGGCGGCGGGAGTCGACGAGGGAAAGTACGGCGGTGCGTCGGTCTTCCCGGGTCCGGAGGAAGCCGAACCGGGCGAGAGCGAGGCGTGCCAGCCGGTGCTGCTCGATGGGCCCTTCCGCCTCGATGATGTCGCGGAGCGCGTTTCGCATCAGGTCACGTATCCGCTGGTCGGTGGCCAGGAGGTCGAGGTCCGCCTGGTCTCCGAGCGAGGTTGGGGCGTACGGGACGAAGGGGCTTGCCGTGATGGTGTCGGCGGTCGACGCCACCGTGACCGGCACGGCGGCGAGTGCGGTGTCGGGTGCCACCGACGCACCCCGAAGGGGCTCTTCGTCGACCGCGAGACGCGGCTGCGGCAACTCGGCGGCCGGTGCCGGGCGTGGCTGCTCCACGGCCGGTGCGGGGCGCGGCTGCGGCAAATCGACGCTCTCTGCGACCGCCGACAACTCGGATTCGGGTTCGGCGGTCGTGGAGGTCTCGGCTCGGGTGACCGCGTCGTCGACCCGGTCGAGTAGCGCCGACCGGTCGTGGATCCACGCCGGCAGCCAGAACCGCACGACCTCCGGCCAGCCCATGATCGAGCGGAGGAGCGTCGGTGCGGAGTCCCGGTCGGCCACCGTCGGGCGGGCGCTCCAGTCCGGGCCGTCGAGCATGACGGCCACCTGCCAACGGGAAGAGCCTGGTCTGCGTACGGCGATGTCGACTGTGAAGTCGGAGAGGCCGTGTGAGGTACGGACCTCGTGGCCGCGGTCGCGCAGCGCCGCGGCCACCTCTTCGCGGATCCGGCTGCGCCGCTCGGTGCGGTCGGTGGTGAGGTCGCCCAGACGGTCCGCGCCGGCGGCGGCCATCTCGCAGTACGCCCGCAGGTGCTGTGTGCCCAGCGCCGACGTACGGGACAGGTCGATGTCGGACGGGTCGAAGGACGAGTAGAGGATGACCTGGCGGCGGGCGCGGGTGATGGCCACGTTGAGCCGCCGCTCGCCGCCGGCCTGGCTGAGCGGGCCGAAGTTCAACGGGAGCTGACCTGTTTCCAGGTTGGTGGAGAAGGCCAGAGAGAACAGGACGACGTCCCGCTCGTCGCCCTGCACGTTCTCCAGGTTCTTCACGAAGATCGGCTCCGCGACCGCGCCGGAGAGGTGCTCGCGGATGATCGGATCGGTGCTCTCCTCCAGCAGGTTGAGGATGAGGTCCCGCTGCTGGATGTTGAAGGTGACCACGCCGACGGACTGGGTGGCGGTCGCCGGGTCGTGCAGCCGCCGGGTGATGTCCGCGAGGATCGCCCGTGCCTCGACCTCGTTGGTGCGGGATCCGCCCCGGTCGTACTGGCCCTCGACGCGCCGCCAGCTGACACCCGCCGAGCTGGCGGCACCGGGCGACGGGAGGCTGGAGAGTTTGTTGTCGTAGTAGTAGCGGTTGGAGAAGGCGATGAGGGATTCGTCGTGGCTGCGGTAGTGCCAGGACAGCCACCGTTGCGGCAGTCCCGACTCGACGGCCTCGCTGAGGATGCTTTCCAGGTCCTCCGGCACCGGGCCGTTGCCCTCGTCGACCTCGTCCACGCTGTGGCTGGCCTGCATGATGCTGCTCGGCGGCATCTGCCGGGAGTCGCCGACGACCACTACGGCGCTGCCCCGACCCATCGCGCCGATTGCCTCCGCGACGCGGATCTGCGAGGCCTCGTCGAAGATGACCAGGTCGAAACGTTGGCTCCCCGGTGCCAGGAAATTCGCCGCGGACGCGGGGCTGACCAGCACGCACGGGGTCAGTGCGAGCACCGCGTCCGGGTACTGCTCGAACAGTTCCCGGAAGGACCGTCCGCCCCGCTTCCGGCGCAGCTCCGCCGCGAAGTCGGCGAAGCGGCCACGCCGGTCGGTCGGGCTGAAGGGGCGGCGACGGACCAGCACCGACGGCAGCTGCGTCGGCAGCGCGGACCGAAGCTCACCGGCGGCTGCCTCGAACTGGCTGATCTCGTCGTCGTGCAGTTCCGGGTCGAAGTACTGAAGGCCGCCGGCCCGTACCCGCTCGGCGAGGGACGCCGTCGCGACTCCCCGCCGGTAGACCTCCTCGGCGAGATGCGCGGGCACCTCGGCGCGCAGCAGCTGGTCCCGATAGTCGCTGAGACCGGCCGAGGCGAGCACGTCGGCGTGGGCCAGGACGGTCGCCCATCGGCGCAGCGGGAACAACTCCTCGCTCTGCAGCTCGTGCAGCCAGGCCGCGCCGTCGCGCTGCCAGGCGTCGATCCAGTGCGAACCGCCCGCCCACAGGGTCAGCTCCGGCCCGCCCGAGCGCAACACCCCACGCCAGGCCCGCCATCGCGAGGCACATCGGTCGAGCATTGCCGCGTCGGCATCGGTGAACCCGCTCTGGAACAGCTCCCAGGCCTGCGGGTGCTGGCTCAGCAGCGTCCGGCCAACCCGGGTCGCCTCGACCGCTTCCGTCAGCCGCTCCTGCGCGTTCGGGTCCGTGGGCAACCACTGCGACAGCCGCAGCCCACCGAGCCCCAGCAGGTGTTGGTGGAGCGCGGCGGCCTGCGCGCGGGCAGCGACCAACCGGCCGGTGAGCACCTCCACCTGTTCCACGTCGAGCGTGGCGCCGGCGACCAGATGCACCGCCAACCGGTCCGCGATGGCCTGGCGGCGCTTGCCCTTGCCGAACAACCGCTTCGCCGCCTCCTGGGCCTCACCGTGCCAGGCCGTCAGCTCCGGTCGGGCGAACACGTCCGGCCGGAAGGTGGCCAGCTCACCGGCGAAGCCCTGCTGGAAGGCCGCCAGGTTCGCCTGGAAGCGGGCCACCGCCTCGTCCCACCGCCGGTCGCTGGCGTGCACTGTGGTCTGCCGGTCCGGCAGCAGTCCGCGTACGGCGAGCCAGGCGCCCGCCTGCAACTCGCTGACGGTCTCCGGGGCGGGCAGGGTCCGCAGCAACCCGACCAGACCGGGGTACGCGGCGAGGTCGGCGCGGAGGCGTTCCAGCTCACCGGCGATCTCGGTTACCGCCGCGCCGTGCAGCCCGTCGAGGGTGCGGCAACCGCTGAGCGCCCACGGGTGCGCCGCCCGGAGCCGGGCCGACCGGGCGGCGGCGGGGAACTCCCGCAGTGTCGTCTCGACCTGCGCGCGCGCCGGGGCGGGTGCGTGCAGATAGGCCACCGGGATCGGGGCGACCGGGCCGTCCCCGTACGCCAGGGTCTGCTCGTAGGCCGACCAGAGTGACATCCCGACGGGGTTGGTGGTGTGCACCTGGGCCGGGTACTCGGTCAGTGGGGCGAGCCGCGTCCGGTAGGCCGTCTCGACAGCCGTCCACGTGCCGTCGCCGCCCTGGTCGTACTGGTCGAGGGCGTCCCGCAGCTGCTGGCGGATCGCGTTGAGGGACTGCTTGCGCCCGTGCAGGTCCAGCGCGAACGGCCCGAGGCCGATCTGCTTGAGGCGGCGCTTGACCACCTCCAGGGCGGCCTGCTTCTCGGCGACGAACAGCACCGACCGGCCCGAGCTGACCGCGCGGGCGATCATGTTGGTGATGGTCTGGGACTTGCCGGTGCCCGGCGGGCCTTCAAGGACGAAGGAGTGTCCGCGCTCGGCGCGCACGATGGCCTGCATCTGCGACCCGTCGGCGGGGATCGGCAGGTGCAGATCCGCCTCATCGACCATGACCTCGGCGTCGTCGGGGCGGGCCGGATCGTCGAACGTGGCGCCGGAGGACTCGACCAGGTGCCGGACGACCGGGTTCTCCATGAACCGGGGCCAGTGGTCGGTGAGGTCACGCCACATCTGGAAGGTGGAGAACTGCAGCAGTCGAAGACTGGCGGTCTCGTCGATGCGGTAGTTGAGCCGGTTGTCGAGCAACCCCGTGTTGATCGCCGCGAGGGTCTTGGCGATGTCGATGCCGTGCTCGTCGAGGACCGGTCGCTCCAGCTCCGGGATCCGCACGCTGTGCTTGACCCGCAACCACTCGATCAGGCAGTAGTTCGGGCTGGCGACCTCGGTGCCGTCGATGACCATCGCGTACGGGCGACGGCCGCTGCCACCCTCGATGCGCACCGGTAGCAGGAACAGCGGCGCGTACGCCTCTCCCCCGGTCGCCTTCGTGTGGACCAGGGTGCCGATGGTCAGGTAGAGGTAGTTGCTGCCGGTCTCCTGCTCCATCGTGCGCGCCTCACGCTGCAGCGCGCGCATCGCCGCCTTGTAGCGGGCGTCGGTGACCGCGCCGTAGACCCGCCGGTCGGTACGCAGCTCCCGGGTCAGGATCTCGGCGTCGAGGTCCTGCGCCCGACGTGACCCGGCCAGCTCGTGGACCTGGCTGATGTCGTCCTGCGGGATGACCTGCACCTGACGGCCGTCGTGGATGAGGTCGTCGAGCAGGGCCAGCGCACCGGCCGGCACGTGCAGGTCCAGCCCACGGCCGCGCTTGGGCAGGTTGAGCAGCGGGTTACGCAGGCTCAAATCGAGCAGCGACTTCTTCCACTGCTGGACGCGCGCCGGTGACCCGTCGGACTGCTGCGGCGCCTCCTCGCCCTCGTCGGCGAACTGGCGCAGCTTCGCGGAGGCGACGCCGGGCGGAAGGTCAAGGGACGCTGTTGTCTCCGGCGTCGCCTCGGCCTCGACCGCGGCGGGCGTGACCAATTCGTCGGGCGACGGAAGCGGCTGAATGCCGGAGCGATGGGCCAGGTGGACGTCGACGACGCCCTGCATCCGCTCACCGTCACCGCGGAAGTGGCCGAGCCCGACGCGTACCGCCTCGGTGAAGGTCGCCGACTGCGCGCCCGGCCCGATGCGGGTCAGCTCGACCGGCACGGCCCGGCCGGAGTCCACCATCGAGATCAGCAGATTGGTCTCGGTCACGGCGGCCGATCCCAGCCGCTCCTCCTCCAGCAGGAAGCCACCGAAGGCGTGCCCCGCGCTGATGAAGACGAGCGGGTGCAGCCCCGCCGCCTCCAGACACGCGGCGTACGTGACGGACAGGTCGAGGCAGTTGCCGAGCCGCCCGTCGAGGACGGCCGCTGTCGTCCGTACCTTCTGGCCGGTGTTCTCGAACGACGCCGGCAGGGTCTGGTAGGTGATCTCGAGTTGGCGCAACGCCTCGTACACCGCGCCGGCGATCAGCGCCGCCCGCTCCGAACCCTCCTGATAGCCCTGCAACGAGCCGGAGCCGGTCCGCGCGAGCAGGAGCTGGGCGGCTGCCCGCAGGACCGCCTCCACCGCCCGGGTGTTCGGCTGCACGAAGGCCGCCAGGCTGTCGTACAGGGCGGGGCTGTTGAACCACTCGTTGTGCGCCAGCACTCGTGACGGAGCAACCAGCCGCAGAGTCTCCTCCTGAGCTTGCACCCGGAGGGTGTAGTCGACCGGGAACGCCTCGTCGGTGCGGTACAGCAGCTTGCGGTCGGGCGTGAGGTCGCGGAAGTCGTCCCAGCTCGTGCTCGCCCCCGGTCGCAACGGCGCGGTCAGGGTGCGCGTCCACGGCTCAGTCAGCGCCCCGTCTGGGCCTAGCAGTTCCAGCGTCAACGTGACATCCGTCAGCGGCACCGCACCCCGGTTGACCAGCGTGAGGTGACGCACCAACGGCACCCGGTTGTGCACCAGGGCGGCGTTGATCGCCGGCTGCACGATCAGCCCAACTTCGAGCTGGTCGTCGTCGGCGGTGAACTGCGCGAAGACGCTGTCGGACATGGGCGTTTCTCCAGGTGGCACGACCAGGGAGAGCCAGCCTACTGGTCAACCGACCGGTGGAGAGGGTCCCGCCCGCACGACGCCGCGCTGCCACCTGGAGCGTGCTACCCGGAGCGCCGCCGGCTATCGGCACCTACCGGTTCGATCACCTGCCGGAACTCCTTCGGAAGCTGGGCCACCGCATCGTTGAACTCGTCACGGGAAACAGCCTCACGCAACGTGGTGAGCACCGCGCGGACCCCGGCACCGGCGAGCGCACGGTCGACGGCGGGAGAATCCGCCACCCGGCGCACGAACTCGTCGAGCCCGTACGACTGGGCATGCTCCTGCCTCCTGTGCGGTGGCGGTTTGCGCAGGTGATTGTCGAGCCCGTCGGGAAGCTGGTAGGCAAGGTCCTCGGCCTGGCCGGCGCTGATCCGATCCGCCAATGTCTCCAACGTCGCGCTGGTGAGCGTCGCCGCCTGATCGGTCGACACCTTCGCCCGCGTGGCCACTTCGTTGATGAAATCGTCGTATTCCACCTGATTCTCCTCTCCGTCCCGATCGCCGTCGCACCGCCGGTTACGAGCCCTGTGCCGCTATCGCACACGTCACCTCTCGGGTGCCGGGCGAACTGGTACCTCGACAGCGTCCTGGGACAGGGGGTGACCCTGCCTCATCCCCATCGGGCGAATCACCAGGGCGCGACGTCCGATGCACACAGCTCAACGGTATTGACGCTGCTGGGCAGCAAGGGTCTCAGACCTCACCTCCGTTGGAAGCTCGACCACCTCGACTTCTAGCCCGAACCCGCGCAGCGCCGCGGCGGCCCAGGAGCGCGCGGTCGTGAAGTGGTGGGCCGCCTCCGGGTCGGAGAGGCAGAGCACCAGGCGCGGCGGGGTCGGCAGCGACGACGCCACGAACATCAGGCGGAACGCGTCGGCAAGCACCTTATGCTTCTGGGCGGACTTCGGCGGCCCCTGGTGTGCCCACGCCTCGACGAGGACGGTCAGGTTCTCGTCCGCCCCGTCGACCTCGACCCGGGACCCATCCTCCAGCACGAACCGCCGAGGGTTCAGCGCGCAGCCCAGGCGGACGCCAAGCAGCCCGAGCATCACGCTCTCGGCGTGCCGTTGCACCGCGCTGTCGCCGGCGGTCAGTGCCGGCCGAGTCTCCTGCCGCACGATCGGCGCCGACGTGCGGCCTCCCCCCGGAAGTTCGTTCACGATCTTGCCGGCAGGGCCGACGTATCTGCGGAGCCGACGGCTCTGCTCCAACCGGCGGCACACCTGGTTGATCGTCTGCCGCGGTTGCACGTCGAGCCGTCGGGCAAGTTCATCGTCGTCGAGCGGCGTCCTGGTGCGCAGCAACTCCTGCACCACCCGCTCCGCGATCGTTAGGCCCTTCATCGACATCTGTTTCCCTTCATTTGGCTCGTTCAGCTCGGAGCAAGCAGCGAATCACCATGGCGCACTGCGGCGACATCCTTGATCTCGATGGATCGGCACGGGCGGGCGAGCTGTTGGCGAAGCTGCACCAGAGCGGCTACGACGTCACCCGCATCGAAGCACTGGGGCGGTGAGAGTCCCGATCCCGAGACGGTACGACGGCTGCTCCGCAGGCACCCGCTACACCTGTTGACGTTTCGCCATGCGATCGGATGGGTGCATCGATGGAAAGCCGTCAGAACAATCTCGGGCTGCGCCTTTCGTCAACCGTGGTGAGCTTGGCGGCTCCCTGTATCGGCAGGACGCCACCGGCCGCCAGGTCTACGACAGAGATCAGCCGACCGGCGCAGATGCGATCCAGTAGTTCCAGCTGCCGCGGTTCGACAGCCACGCAACCGCCGAGCACCGCGAGGATCTCCAACAGCTCGTCAGTGAGGTCGCTACTCCACCGGTTCAGTTCCTCGTCATCCAACGGAGAGGATCGACGTCGGTGGCGTTGGTGTGCGCAACGATAGTTGAACCAGTGCCGGAGAACTCTCATCCCACCGACGTCGTACTCCCAGACTCGACGGTGAACGGGAACGATGCGCCCGCTGCCGACCAGCAACGTCTCGCTGTCCGCGTCCCAGGAGATGCTGTCGGGGAGGGCTCCCGGCTCGTCCAGTATCGCTGCCCGCACCTTCGGCGCCGCCCCATCAACAAAGTCGCGAAACGAGGTCGGGTGTGCTGCCAGGCTTATCTGCCCGAAGGTGTGCAGCCACAACACCTCACGACCGATCGACACCGCTGCGGCCCAGAGTTCGGCATCCGCGGTCAGCGGCACCCGAACGCCGGGATGCTGCAGTTCCTCCCGAAACCGCTCGGTGTAGCCGGGGTGGGCGGTGACTGCGGCGACGTAGGCCATCATGTCGGCCGCCGCCACCTCGGTACCGAACGTCTCGGTCAGCATTACGCACAACCCTGGGGCGATGTTGGGCCGCTCGGTCGAGGTATCGCAGTAGAGCGGGAAGACCCGCCCGCTGCGTCCGTTGTAGTGATCCAGGTCAGGTATCAGCTGGGTGAAGGTGACGCCCGGACCGCTGTCGATCGGGTGGCTGTTCTGCTCGGTCAGGTAGATCTGGTGTGGCGACCGGACTGCCCACAGCGGTGGTCGTGGCATCACCATTAGCCGGCTGTCCGCCAGCACCCACTGTCGATCGAAGGAGCGGTAGGCGACCCTCACGGCCGTCGGCGCCGGGCCCGTCTCCGCAGCGAGCGGCCCGGCCGATGCCGGCAGCCCGGGCAGCGGACGGACGACGCTGTCGAGCGTGCGGTCCCGGGACTCGGGCAGCATCCGCCGGCGCAGGCCCTCCCCCGCTTGGATGAACCTGCGCCAGCGGCGGCTAAGGGTGTCGGCGTCCGGGGAGTAGATCCAGGTCCGTCCTGCCGTCACGCCGCGGGACGACTCCGGAAAGAGCTGCTTCAGTCCTGGATAGCGGTCCCAGTCGGTGCCGGAATCCGGCAAGAACGGCGCCCGCCATTCCACACGGCATTGGTGCCACGTCGGGTCATTGAGGCACAGTTCCTGCAGCCGCCGTAGCTTGTTTTCCCTCGCGCCGGTCAGGGCGACCGTCCTGACCGTGGCCGGAGTTGTCCGGTCGCCCTGTCCGTAGCGGGCGAACACCGCAACGCACAGCTGCCGCCCGATCTCCGGCCCGAAGAGGCGGGTGTGCTGCTGCGGCCGGTTCCCCTCAGGGGAAAGCTCGATGATCCACCCTTCGTCGCAGGTCCGCCGGAGGTATTCCCGCATGCCCTCGAAGGACTTGCCCTTGACGAAGCTCGACGGCGTCACGAAGGCCACGATTCCCTGTGGCTCCCCAGGGTGGGCCTCGAAGGCCTTCCACAGCGCCCAGCGCCAAAAGCACCATGGCAGCCCGTAGAGATCCGACTCGTAACGGCCTCCGCCAGGCACTCGAAATTCGTCGAGCGAGGGCCGATCGGGACGGGTCCCCGGAAGAAGGGGCGTCTTCCGCCGCTCTTCGATCCATGGTGCCCGGCCCCGGGTGTTCTCCACGTGCGGAGGATTGCCCACCACGACCATGACCGGCACTTCACGTTTGATCCGGTTCGCCTCCGAGCGGGAGCGATCGATGACCCGGTACGCCGCCGTCCGCAGCCGGCCCTGCTGAGTATCGGGATCTTCCAATGCGTCGGTGAGGAACCGGTACTCGGACGGGGGAAGTTCGGTTTGGAATTGTGCCTTCATCGCCTGATGCAGCCGAAGTTCGGTGACGGCGTAGGGCGCGGCCTGGATCTCGAAGCCGACGAGGCGTTGTTGGAAGAACTGCCGCAGCCGTGGGCCCCGCGCACCCGCGCCCTGCTTGGCGTCGATCGTCGCCGATACCGCTCGTAACACCTCAACGAGGAAGGTTCCGGTACCCATGGCGGGATCCACGACAGTGACATCGTGGGCGGCGAACCCCCACGAGCGATCGAATCTGTCACGCAGAATCTCGTCAACGAAGTCGACGACAGCGCCCGCGACGGGCTGCGGGGTGTAGAAGGATCCGCTGCGCCGTCGCAGCGTGGGGTCGTAGGTGGACAGGAAACGCTCGTACAAGTCGGCGTGGATATCGCGCCGCCCATTGTCGATGCTGCTCCAGTCGACACAACCGATAACCCGCGACAAAGTGTCGATCATGCGAAGCTCGTAGGCTGCGTCGTTGTCGGTCAGCACCGCCAGTGCCCGGCCCATGAGCGAGTGCTTCTTGCCGAGCAGACGTGCGATCTCGTGGAGCGGGGTCTCGTCGAAGACGATGCCGTCGACGCGCGCGAGGAGGAGCGCGAATGTGACGGTCTGAGCGTAGGCGTCCGCGAATCCGGCGTCGTCCAGATCGGGAAAGAGCAGCTCGCGCCAGTCGTCTGCGAGCAGCGACAACTCCTCGTGGGCCACATCGCGGGTGGGGTCCGCGAGGATCGCGCCGACCTCGTCGCGCAGCAGCCGGCACAGCCCGGCGACGATTCGAATGAGCTGGGCTAGCGTTCGCGGCTGTTCGGGCTGCCACAGCAGAAACTCCTGGATGAGAGCTTCGAACTCCGGCCCGGTCGCCCGCAGCGGGCGCCGACCGCCGGAGAGGTCGCCTTCCAGGTGGACGACGGAGCCGGCCAGTTCTCCGTAGGTGTATCGCGCCCAGGCAATGCCGTCGGAATAAAGGACGTTCGGTAGGGCCTTCAGCTTCTCCCACTGCAGGCGCTCACGCTTTGTGGGGCGACGCCAGGTCGAGGGGACCCCATGCCCGTCGGCCTTCAGTTCGACGTACCCCACGCGAACTCCGCCGACGTCCACGGCGAAGTCGGGGCGCGCGCGCACCACGTCGAGGCGGACCTCTCCGTAGGGAACCGCGTCGACTCCCAGCTGCCGGCCCATGCGACGAAGCAACTCTTCCAGAGGACTGCGCAACTGATCCTCGGGATCGCCACCTCGACCGGTCTTCTCGGCGACTCGGGCACCGAAGGCAGCCACTGCCTCGGCGGTGGGATCGGGAACGAGGCGCAGCTGACGGGCACCGGAGGGCGTATGACGGCGACGTGCGGGACTACCCATGAATCCCCCTGCAGCCATGGGCTGGCCCTCCAGGATTGCCGACGCTTCACCCCGGACACATCCTGCAATCGCTCGATAGCCATACGTGATTTTGGCTCGTAGAATCGCTAACGCCTATGTCCGCACCAGTAGTGAAAGCACGCGCATCCGCGCCGCAGGCATCTCGGGTTGAACCGGCCGTCAATGGCGCCGGCGGCGGCAGCAGGGGCCGTCGTGGTCGTCCCGGAGCAGGCAGCGCCGGCCGCCAGGCATCAGCAGGTCGCAGAAGACCCGATGGCGTACGTTCTGGTGGTCCTCAGCGGAGACGGTGGTCTCCCCCAGTTCGGTCTGCGGCAACACCAGAAGCCAGCGGACGGTCACCCGGGCCAGGAGCTACTCGGCGGGGGGGGCAGCCTGTGCCTCACGCCCCGCCGGGCTCGCGGATCAGGCAGACCGGCGAGTGCTGCGGGCAGACCACCGGCGGTTTCGGCGACAGTCAGAGCCGGTGCCGCAGGGCCTATTCGGTCACCAGTCGCGGGCCCAGTCCGGTGGCGGTACGACGGTGAGTAGCGGCTCACCGTTGATCGGTTCGAGGGCGTGCATCACCCGGAGGTCCCCGTCGGCTGCGGCGTCCTCGTCGGTGACGACACGACCACTGCTGCCGTCGGTACTGACCAGCAACCAACGGTCAGGGTGGATGCTGCCGTCGTCGACCAGCGCCCGCACCCCGAAGGTTCGGGCGAGAGTGGCCGCCAGCTCACGCTCCCCCTGGCCGGTGGCATCGGCGAGTTCAGCGTCCCCAGTCAGGATCCAGCCGAATCCCTCGTCCTCGTCGGGGGGATTGAGCATGACGATCGGCCGCGGGTCATCCACCGCTCGGTCTTCGATTCGACCGATGTAGACCGCATCAGGTGAGATGCCGTAATCCTCGTTGAGGAACCGCTGAAGAGCAGCTGCGGGCAGTTCCTTCTCGAAGTGGATCTGATAGCGCAACACTTACCCCCGGTAGCTCTTGTGGTGGCGGAAGACATCCAGCGCCCGCTCCTGCGCGGCCTCGGTCAGGAACGGATTACGGGCCATCGCGGCTCTCGCCTTCTCGATGTCGCCGCCAGCGGCAATGTACTCCTTCAGCGCGCCGTACTCGGCGCGGTTCAATTGCGCCAGGCCGGGACCCGCCTCAGGAAAAACGGTGCCGCTCGGCTCGACCGCGTAGGTGCGACCGTTGACCTGATAGCGCTGTCGATCTGAGTCCCAGGTGGCGCGACCGGCTCCGATGTCGTCCAGGTCCTTGGCGACGTCCGTGCCGGGCAGGACGACAGTGTTAACTTCCTTCGCGGGGTTCTTTGGCCGGATGCTGTCCAGATTGTGCCGGGGGTGCGGCGGCTTGAGAGGGATCTTGCCGGCAGGCCCGGGGACGGCTCTTCGGGCCGCATCAGTGGCGTCACCGGCGGCCTTCGGCCCGACCTCCCTGGCTTCGCGCATCGACGCCGACGCCGCCTTGGCGATGATGCCGGAGGCGGCCTCGCTTCCCGCCTTCCGACCCCGCCTACCCAAGTACGATCTCCAGCGCCTGCCCGATCAGAAAGTCGATGGCGATGTCGATCAGCTTCTTGAAGATGGGGATCTCCAGCAACGAGGCACCCAGGGTCGGCCCGGCCGTGGCGATGGCCTGAACGATCGCGATGGCCAGCAGAGTCAACTGGACGATGACGTTGATTTTCAGAGCGAGCACCGCCATGGCACACAACAACAGCGCGGCTCCGACTGCCCGCGCTCCGGTGCCGATCCCCCGCAGCACGTCCGACGCAGAGTCGGTGTGAGCCCACTGGGCACGGAAGGCCTCCAACGCCTCCCCGTGGTTGTCGCTGAGCATTGCGGCGGCCTGACCTGCGGCGGTCGAGACGCTGTCGACTTCGGCCCCGAAGGCGATCCACGCCTGGCCCAGTTCGAATAGTCGGTCTTCGTCGCTCTCCGGCCAGATGTAGCCGAGTTCGTTCAGCAGGCCGGACAGCTCCCCCGGAATCTGGATGCCCATCGTGGGTCAGCCCAGCGCGCGGAACAGGTCGGCGTTGTCTTCCTCGACCTGGTCATAGGCGTTGCCCATGCCGACCAGGCCGTCAGCGAAGCCGCTCAGGGCGTTGAGGACGGAGGTGACCGATCGCTCTGCGACCTGGTTGGCGGCTTGGTAGGACACGCCGATCAGGCCACCGACATCGTCGGCACCGAAGATGTCTCCCATCCCGTCGGCCGTTGCGCGAAGTTGCTGCCACCGCTCGCCAAGCTGATCTGCCGCCGTCCGCACCGCCTCACCGGCCTCCCGTAGCTGAGCCGGGTCGACGTCCAGCGGTCTCATCGGCGGGGCTCACGTAGCAGCGCCACAACGTCCTGCAACGTCTGGCTCATCTGGGCCATCTGTCGGATCGACCGGTCCTGTACCTCGTGGAGGCCGCTCGCCAAGGCGTCGACGTCGACCGGCTGCCCGATGGCGGGCTGGCCTCCTCGCAGGACGTCGAGTGCCTCGTTGACGGCGGTCATCACATGCTCGGCCAGCTCCCACGAGGGCAAGCGCATCAGTCGTGGGTCGATCATGAACGAGTCGAGTCTGCCGTCGGTGATGGTCGCGGTGACCAGCCCGTCGGCGGCACTGCCATGGGCGGCAGGGACCTCATGGGAATCGGCGAGGGTTTCCGGGCGGCCGGACCGCACGGCCTCCAACGCCCGACGCGTCTCGGTCAGCAGATCGTCCATCGAAGACAGCTCACGTTCACCTACCACAACACGGGAAGATATCAGCTCAGTACGCAGCGTCAGTGCCGAGCGGGACCGTCGCCGAGATGGATTCCGCCATGGACATCACGCGCCTGCACCACTGACCCGTGCACGTCACCGGAGACCGAGTTGGCGACGCCGCCAGCACCTTCAGCGACGGTCGCCTCGACCTGCGACCACCGAGATCGCAGCTCGGCACCGAAGGCCACGTCGCGGCGCGACTCCCGTTCGAGCAGCTCGGCGAGGCGGCCCATTGCCTCATGCGAAGGCTGTTGCAGGGCATCCTCGACGACGGCACGGGACGCCGGCTCGTGCTGAAAGCGGCTGCGAAGAAAGCCGATCAGGGAGGACACGGCCGCCCGGCCACTCTGGGCCAGCTCAGTGGTCGCCCAGGCAACGAGCGTCGTCGCCGCGGTCACCATGATCGGGTCGGTCACCACTCCGCCTCCCGCCATCGCCCCGGATCGCGAAGGCGAACATCGGGCGCCAATAATCAAGGAGCCTCGATGTTACCTTGGGTGCTCGCGCGAACACCTGACCTCGGAGGTCACCATGAGCGGACAGCGTTGGGAAGCGGACCCTACCGCCGAGCTCACCCGCCGTTGGGGTAAGTCCTCCCACGAGCTGGGCAACACCTCCGGCGACGGCAGCTGCCCCGACGTCTGGGAGTTGAGCAACGGCGACATCGCGGTGATTGGGCAGGACCTCACCGAGGTCTACCAGGGACGGCTTCCCGCCGACGTCTCGGTGGATCCTGGCGAGCGACTTATCATCATTCCCCGGTCGACATTGATCGCGGCGAAGGTGGACATACCTGATGCATGACCTGTTCCACGGGGACCCTGGCGAGCGGCTCCGGCTGGAGGACTACTGGGCGGACTTCGACGACCGGTTCTGGCGGACCGGTGCTCCGGGCTTCTGGAAGCTGGAACGGCAGCAGACCTTCAAGGAGCCTGGCGACGAGGGTTGGCAGGCGTTCGCTGACGGCCGATGGGAGGATTCGCTGCGGATCCTCGACGCACGCCGCCCCGATTTCCAGAGCTACTACCGGCGCATCGCGGAGAACGGGTTCGCCACCCGCCGAGTACGAGTCGTCGAAGAGCCACTCACGCCATATCTTCAGTGGGAGCTGCACGTGCTGCGGCTGCGGCACGAGTACGGCGGTCTGACCCGTGTGGTCGGCGCGGACGCGCCCGCGGCAGCCGAGTCGGGCGGTCAGCTGCCGGAGATCTACACCCTCGGCACCGAGGTGATGTACGAGGCCGTCTACGACGCCGACGGAGTGTTGGCGGCTGCCCGCCGCTGGCGCGACCCCAAGTTGGTGGCAGGCTGCCAGTCCTTCATCGAGTCCCTCTACCACCGCGGTGAACCCCTGGACGAGTATTTTGCCCGTGTGGTGGCACCGATGGGACCTCCCCACGCGGGGTGATGAGGTGGACGGCGTCGGTTCGGACGAGCCTGGGCAGCAGCCGGCTCAGGTGAACCGGTCCGATCTGTCCGGCCCGGCGGAGCTGGTCCAGGCCCGCGACGTGTACGGCGGTGTGCACTTCCACGGCGAGGTGGCATCCCAGGAGCGACCGCAGCAGCTCCCCGGTGACGTACGCGGTTTCGTCAATCGGGTGGAGGAGCTGCAGACACTCAACCGGCTGCTGACCGAGGGCGATCAGAGCGTCGATGTCAGCCTGTCCGTGATCACCGGGACGGCCGGCGTCGGTAAGACCTCAATAGCCCTGCGCTGGGCGCACAGCGTCCGGAGCAGGTTCCCTGACGGGCAGCTCTACGCCAATCTGCGCGGTTACGATCCGGGGGAGCCGGCGCAGCCGGATCAGATCCTCGACCGCTTCCTACGGGCTCTCGGTGTTCCGCCCTCGGCGGTGCCAGCGGATCTGGATGACCGGGCGGCGCTGTACCGCTCGCGTCTGGCCGGCCGGCGCGTACTGGTGCTGTTGGACAACGCCGCATCGGCCCGGCAGGTGCGCCCGCTGCTGCCGGGCACGGACCGTTGCCTGGTCGTGGTCACCAGTCGGAACATGCTGTCCGGGCTGACCACCCGCGACGGCGGCCGACGGCTGACGCTGCGCATCTTGACCGAAGACGACGCCGTCACTTTGCTACGCGACATCACCTCGCCCTACCGAAGCGGCGATGACCCCGCCGAGCTGACCGAGTTGGCGCGACTCTGCGCCCGGTTACCGCTGGCGCTGCGCATCGCTGCCGAGCGAGCGGCGAGCCGGCCGTTCATGCCGCTCGGCGAGCTCATCCAGGATCTGCGCGACGAGTCGGCCCTGTGGGACGCCCTCACCGCTGAGGAGGACGAGGAGTCCGATGCCGTGCGGGCGGTCTTCGCCTGGTCCTATCGCGCCCTGAACCCGACGTCCGCGCGGCTGTTCCGGCTACTCGGGTTACACCCCGGCCCGGATTTCAGCGCCCCGGCCGCCGCCGCGCTGACAGGTGTGCCCCTGCCCCAGGTAAGGCAGCCACTCGACGCGCTGGTCAGCGCACACCTGTTGGAACTGAGCGCTCCGGGACGCTACCAACTCCACGACCTCCTGCGCGCCTACGCGGTCGACCAGGTCCGGCACCTGGAGAACGCGGAGGATCGGCAAGCCGCGCTGCGCCGTGAGTTGGACTGCTACTTGCACACCGCCGACGCCGCGCTGACCCGCACGCAGCCGTTCTACCGGACCGTACCGTTGGATCCGCCGACCGACGTCACGCCGCTCACCTTCGCGACCAACGCCGAGGCGGACGCCTGGTTCGACGCCGAACGGGACAACCTGGTAGCGGCAACCCGCGCAGCCGCCGAGGCCGGGCTACCGCGGATCGCCTGGCAACTGGCAGCGCTGCTGCGCAGCATCTTCATGCATCACAACGCCTTCGAAGACTGGTTCACCACCGCCCGGATCGGGCTGGCCGCAGCCCGCACGCTGGGCGACCGGCATGGCGAGGCGGAGGCGCTGGAGAGCCTCGGCAAGGCCCACTTCCAAGCTCGCCAACTCACCGAGGCCGCCGTACACCACCGGGCCGCGTTGGTCATTCGACAGGAGATCGACGACGAGTACGGCACAGCCGTGTCGATCAACGCGCTCGGGCTGCTGGGCCTGCGCCACCGTCACCTCACCGAGGCGCTCAGCCACTTCGGCGAGAGCCTGGCGATCTTCGAAAGACTCGGCAACCAGCGGTGGCAGGCCTTGTTACTCAGCAACCTCGCCGAGACCCGCTACGAGCTGGGTGAGCTGACCGAGGCGGCGGCGCTGTTGGAGCGGGCACTCGCGGTGCAGCGGGATATTGACGACTGCGGGCAGGAGGGCAACTCGCTCTTCTTCCTGAGCATGACCCTGCGGGAACTCGGCCGTACCGAAGAGGCTCTTGCCGCGATCGAGTCGGCCGTGGCCATCGCCGAGGGCGCAAGCCAGGTCTGGCTAGGACACTGGCTGGTGGAGTACGCACGGGTGCTGCGCGCCTCCGGCCGACCCGCCGAGGCGCTGGAGGCCGTGCACCGGGCGGCCACGATTCAACGTCGGCTCGGTGACCGCAGCCGCGAGGCGATGGCCCTCGACGGCGCCGGTGAGGCGTACCGGGAACTGGGGCAGGCCGACGAGGCGATTGCCTTCCACCTGCGCGCGGCGGTGGCGCATCGGCAGCTCGGGGACGATTGGCAACTTGCCCTGACGCTGAACCGTCTGGGCGGCGCGCTGACGGCGGCGGGTCGCGCCGAGGAGGCCGGCCAGCACTGGCGGGAGGCGCACTCACTGCTGGCCAGGTTCGACGACGCACGTGCTGCCGCGCTTCGCGAAAGCATCGCCGCGTCGTTTTAGCTCTGCCTATCTCCGGCTTCGCACGCCTCACCGACGCAGGCGGCGGGAGCAGTCGCCGTCGTGGCCGTCGCGCAGGAGGCAGCGCCGGCCGCCGGGCAGCCGCAGGTCGCAGAAGACCCGGTGCCGCACGAGCTGATGGTCCTCTTCGGAGACGGTGGTCTCCCCCGGGTCCGTCATCGGCAGCACCAGCATCCAGCGACCGATGGCCCGGGCCAGGCGTTGCGCGGCAGGCAGGTCGGTGGCAACGACTGGCAGGTGGACGACGTAGCGCTGGCTCACCGGGCCTGTCCCCGCTCGTTGCGGGCCCGGGCCTGATCGGTCTGCCAGCGACGCAGCCCGGACTTGATCCGGGCGGTCTCACGGCGACTCTCGGCGAGAGCGGCGTAGACGGCGGCCATGTCGACGGCGACCCGGTCGAGGAAGGCGCACACGTCGTCGGGGTTCAGACCGCGACGTCCGAACCCGACTGGCGCAAAGCGGCGCTCACGGACCTGCCACGGCAACAGACTGGTGTACGCGGCGGAGCGGTAGGTCGCACCACCGCTCGCCGTCCCTGGCCGCTGGTCTCTGGCGTTCATGTCTGCCTGCCTTCCTGATGCGGAGAGGGCGAGGGGTTGGGGGAAGCACGGCGGCCGGTCGGGGGGACCGGACGGCCGCCGTGCTGTGATCAGCCTGCGACAGTCCGGAGTGGAAACGCAACGTTCTAAACCGCAATTTCGCTGTTGTGCATTGACATTCTTTGCTGAAACCCGTAGGAGTTGCAGGCGTAGGTCACGCAGTGTTGCGTGATGGAACCAGGGAGTGTGCGGATGCCCGAAGACATCGGATCGACAGTGCCGCGCCGGCAACTCGGCCGGCTGCTGCGACAGTTCCGCAACGAGGCCGGGGTGACGCTCGACGCCGCCGCCGAAGCCCTCGAATACAGCCGGCAGAAGATCTGGCGCCTCGAATGCGGCCAAGGCTCGGTCCGAGTGCTGGACGTCAAGGCGATGTGCGAGCTGTACGGGGTGTCGCCGGAGATGACCGAGGCGATGCGCGGGCTGGCCGTGGAGACGAAGTCGAAGGGCTGGTGGCACGCATACGGCGATGCAGTGCCGAACTGGTTCGAGCTGTACGTGGGCCTGGAATCCGCCGCTTCGCGGCTCAGAGGCTTCGACGAGTCTCTGATCCCCGGCATCCTGCAGACCAAGGGCTACGCCGACGCGCTGATCCGGCGCGGCAGGATCCTCAGCGACGAGGAGAGGGAGCGCGCCGTCCAAGTAAGGCTTCAGCGGCAGGCGCTACTCGTCCGGCGGCTTCCTCCGGCGCCACGGCTGGAGTCGGTGTTGTCAGAGGCAGTGCTTCGACGCACGGTCGGCGGCCCCAACGTCATGACCGCGCAAATCGACCACCTACTCAGGGTGTCAGAGCTGCCGAATGTGTCCGTCCGAGTGCTACCACTGGCTGCGGGGCCACACCCCGGCGCGGTCGCCGGTACCGTCATGATCCTCGACTTTCCGCCCACCAAGGGCGGCAGAGCAGCCCCGGAACCGTCGGTCGTCTACAGCGAGTCGCTGACCGGGGCGCTCTACCTCGACAAGCCTGACGAGTTAGCCGCGTACGAACGCGTCTGGGGAGGGCTGGATGCGATGGCCCTCGACGAGGCAGAATCGAAAGACATGATCAAGAGGATATCCGGGGAGATGCGGCATGACTGACCTGACCGGCGCCGTCTGGCGCAAGAGCACCCGCAGCGGCGACAACGGCGGCGCCTGCGTCGAGGTCGCCGACAACCTGCCCGACATCGTCGCCGTCCGCGACTCCAAGGATCAGGCCGGTCCGGCTCTCACCTTTTGCCCAACCGCTTGGTGCGCCTTTGTCGGCGGTGCCCGCAACAACACGCTGACCCGCTGAAGTCGTACGCCTCCTTGGCCACACGGACGTGGGGACGGCCCTTGCAGTCCGATGCACGGGACCAAACGGCGGGTGACTCGCGAACTGTTCTCACGCGAGACTCATGCAGTGACTCATCCCGATCCCTACCAGCAGTGGCAGCCAGCACAGACCGAACACCTACCGGTCCCGGTTGCTCAGCAACATCCCGCTCCGGTCCCGATGCAGCCGGTTTACGTCGGACCGCAGGCGGTGCTCGTACCTCAGAAGTCTGCCGGTGCTGCCGTCGCCCTTGAATTGATCCTGGGCCTCTTCGGCATCTTCGGCGTGGGCAACCTGTATGCCGGTCGAACGTCTTCGGGTGTGATCCTGATGCTGTCCTTTTGGGGGTTGTTCTGGATCAACTTCTTCCTCATATTCGTTTTTATCGGCATCGTGACGATGCCCCTGACCTGGATCGCCTACCTGGTCCTGGGCCCCCTACTCGCAGCCCGTGGCGTCGAGCGATACAACACCAGCGTTGTCGCCGGCACCCACGCAGCGATCACGCGCTCCTACTGAACTGGGCCCACCGAGCGTCGAGCGACAGTAACCGATCCACACAGCCTGGTGACATCGGCCCTCCACATGGGAAGGTGACCGTTCACCCGTCAACTCTCCGCATTCGCCGGTCGCGGATCAGGGAGGTCACGTGCCGTTTCAGGCGCCCATCACGATCGCCACCGCACTTGAGCGGATGGCGCGGCACGACTACGTCCTTCCCGCCATCCAACGGGAGTTCGTCTGGGGGCCCGACCGGATCTGCAAGCTCTTCGACAGCCTGATGCGTGGGTACCCCATCGGCTCGTTCCTGTTTTGGAAGGTCAGCGGGGACAAGGTCAAGTCGTACACCTTCTACGACTTCGTGCGGACCTATCACGCAAAGAACTCGCCGCACTGCCCCACTCTCGACGTCGAGCGCGGCAGGGACGTGACCGCCATCCTCGACGGGCAGCAGCGGCTGACCGCGCTCAACATCGGTCTCCGCGGCTCCTACGCCGAGCGGCTCCCGAGGATGAGGCACAACAACCCGCTCGCGTACCCGACGAAGCGGCTCTACATCAACCTGTTGGCCCGCGGCGACGATGACGAGCTGGAGCTGGCGTACCACTTCCGGTTCCTGACCGCTGATGAGGCCAAGGCCCGCGACGAGCACACCTTCTGGTTCCCGGTTTCAGAGATCCGGAGCATCAACGAGGGTGATCAGGTCTTCGACATCACCGCTCACCACGAACTGCCCAACGCCGCCGGACGGGTGCTCTTCAAGCTCTACGAAGTGGTGAAGCGGCAGACGCTAATCAACTACTTCGAGGAGGAAGACCAGAGCCTGGAGAAGGTGCTCAACATCTTCATCCGGGTAAACAGCGGAGCAGTCCCGCTCTCGTTCAGCGACCTGCTGCTGAGCATCGCCACCTCTCAGTGGCGTGAGCGCGACGCGCGGGAGGAGATTCACGCTCTCGTCGACGACCTCAACCGCACCGGCCAGGGCTTCAACTTCGACAAGAACAGCGTCTTGAAGACCGGTCTGGTCCTGCTCGGTAAACGGGACATCCGCTTCAAGGTCGACAACTTCGACCGGCACACCATGCTGGCGATGGAAGAAGGCTGGGACGACATCGAGCGGGCGCTGCGGCTGGCCGCTCAGTTGCTCAACGACTTCGGGTTCTCGTCAGCCACCTTGCCCGCCAGCAGCGTGATCATCCCGCTCGCTCACTATGCGCATCTTCGCCGTCTGGAGACGGGCTACCTGCGGCGTTCGGCCGACGCGTCGGACCGCGACGAGATCCGCCGGTGGCTGCTGCAGGCGGTGATCAAGGGTGGCATCTGGGGCAGTGGCCTCGACACGTTGCTGTCCGGCCTGAGGGCGGTGTTGGACGCCGAAGCACGCAACGGCTTTCCCCGCGCTTCGCTCGAACGTGAGATGGCCAGGCAGGGCAAGGCCCTCCGGTTCGATCCTCTGGAGGTGGACGAGCTGCTGGACCTGAAGTACGGCGCGACAAAGACCTTCGCGCTGCTGGCACTGCTCTACCCGGGCATCGACGTACGCAACACGTTCCACGTCGACCATGTGTATCCGAGAAGCAGGTTCACCGCGGCCCGGCTTCGCGCGGCCGGCATCCCGGACGAGAACATTCCCGTCTACCTCGATCACGTCGACAGGCTGGGTAACCTCCAACTTCTGGAGGGGACGGAGAACGTCGACAAGCGAGCCGCTCTGCCGTCCGAGTGGGTTCGCAGGGCCTATCCCGACCCCGCCGCCCAGCTGGGCTATCTGACCCGTAACGACCTCGGCGACCTACCACCACTCGCCGAATTCCTGAGCTTCTACGACCGCCGGCGGACGCTGATGCGCGAACGCCTCCTCAGCCTGCTCGGCGTGGACAGCTCTGCCGTGACGGAAAGGCGGGAACCGACGGAGGACAGCAACGCCGGCCCGCCGACCGGCCACCTCTCAGTCGTGCCGGAGCCCCGGCGACGAGACATCGCCGCCCACATCGGTTCGGCTTTCTTGTCGCAGCCGTCCGGCGCGTTCCTGACGGTCAACGAAATCAGGAACCATCGCAGCGAGGAGTATGGCGACGAGTTCCCTTCGGCCGGTGCCATCTCGGCACGCCTCTTTCCGACAACCGGCAGGTGCACTGTGACGGGGGTCGAGCCGGGCGTGAACGAGCGCGGCGTCCGGGGCGCGAGGAAGGTGTAGCGCCCCCTGCTACTAGCCTCACCGTCGTCTGCCCAGCGTGGGCAGTCCTGCTGGCGCTGCTCGGACCGACGCTGACCGGTCGCCATCACGGCACAGGTCACACTTGCGTGAGCCTGGATCTGTGCCCCTGCGGCGAAACGTCTTCCCACAACGCGCGCATTTCACGGTCGCCCACTCCGCGTGACATCGGGAACAGCGGGGAGCACCTGACTTCCGGGTCAGGCTGCCATCGCGTCCGCTCAGGCCGCAGCCGACGCATCGCGCCGCGAGCAGTGACTCGGCCCGCTCCTGAGAGCTGGTCGCCTTCAAGGCGCGCTGTCGCTGCTGCCGCTTGGCCACACCCTGCTTGGCCTTTACGCGCCCGCGTTGCACCGCAAGGATCCGATGCATCTGCTGCCGGACCTTCGGGTCAGAGCAGCTCTTTGCGGCGTGTGAGCCCTGCTTCAGCAGGTCCCATGCGCCCCGAGAATCGCCGACGCTGATCGCCCGATCCACAGAAAGCAGGATCGAGATCAGGCGATCTTCGGGAGCGACCGACGAACCCGGCCTGCTGGCGCGTTTGCTGCCCGCCGGAAGGTTTCGTCCAGCTCGCTGGTCGTTGGTGGTCACCGCACTGACCCCTGACCGAAGCTTCGTTGCCGGTCGTCGTCGTCCAACCGTCGTAGGTGATCCAGTAGCGCCTCCACCTCCGCGGCAGTTGGCGACTCCGAGCCGTACGCTCGATGGACATCGCGCAGGAGGTCCCCCAGTTGGCGTCGCGCCTCGGTCACGTCGCCAACGCCGGCCACAAGCATGGCGACCTGTTGCCGCAGCAGGAACAGGTCCGGTGAGCCCGGGGACATCACCCGCTGCTCCTCGGCGAGCAACGCTCGCAGCTCGGCCAGCGCAGAAGTCCCTTCACCCAGCTCCGCCTGGCAGACGGCTGCCTGCTGCCGGCATTGCCAGATCAGCTCCTGGTCAGGCACCGGGCGCGCAGCCAGGTCGGGGATGAGGCGCTGGAACTCCGGCAATGCCTGCCGGAACGCCCCGGCGAGGACGTACAGGTTGGCGAGATGAAGCCGCAGCTCCAGGATCCTCGGCTGCTTGGCGCCGTGCTCCTTCCTGACCGGACGCAGCGCCATTTCGAGCAGTTCGGCGGCCTGGGTGAACCGCTCCTCCTCGGCGAGTTCCCAGGCGCGCTCCTCGACCTCGGTCAACTCGTCGAGGGACATCGGCTCAACAACCTCTGGCACCGAGCGCGGCCGGACGATGTCCACGCTGGTCGGCGCCAGCGGCGCGCGGGGCGGTAGCGGACCGAACGGATAACGGTGGGGCATGGTCGGATCGACGGTCTGACCATCGGCGACCGTCACCGCCAGGTCGTCGGCCACGCCGGGCTCGACCACTCCGAGCGGCGCCAAGAGCTCGTACACCTCGGCGGCGGACCCGGGCCTGTCCTGCGGGTCCTTGGCGAGCAGGTGGGCGACGAGCCGCACGAGCACGTCGGGCACACCGGCGCGATGATCAGTGACAGACGGGATGGGGTCGTTCATGTGGCGGTGCAGCAGGCCGAGCGCGCTGTCCGCGCGGTACGGCGGCTCGCCCGTCAGGAGCTCGAACAGCACGCAGCCCAGCGCGTACAGGTCCGCGCGCGGCCCCACCGCACTGTTGAGTGCTTGCTCCGGTGCCATGTAGGTCGGCGTGCCCAGTGTGTGGGCGGTCGCAGTCAGTCGGGGAACGTCCGGGCCCAGCAGCGCGGCCACCCCGAAGTCGAGGACCTTGACCGATCCGGTCGGGGTGACCATCAGGTTCTGCGGCTTGAGGTCGCGGTGCACCAGGGAGGCGGCGTGCGCGACGGCGAGCACCGAGCAGATCTGCGCGCCGATGGCGGCGGCCCATGGCACGGCGAGCCGGCCGCGCTCGGCGATCAGGTCGGAAAGGAGCAATCCCGGTACGAGCTGCATGACGATGTAGACGTCGTCACCGTGGTGGCCGACATCGTGGACGCTGGGCACCCCGGGGTGGTCCAGCCGGGCGGTGACCCGCGCCTCCCGCATGAACCGTTCGACCGCGTTCTCGCGCTCGCTCTCCGGGATGGAGAGCTTGCGGAGGAACTTGATGGCGACGGGCCGGTCGAGCTTCTCGTCGAAACCACCCCACACCTCCCCCATGCCGCCATGACCGAGCGGGTACGTCAGCTCGTACCGGTCGGCGACGCGCTCCTGCGCCCGCATCAAACCCCCACCTCACGCGCGGTCCGTTCAGTTGTCAACGCAGTCAGCGCTTACCCCCGTACAGGTCGTTCAGCTCGCGATAGGCCTGCACCACTGCGCTGGTTTCGTCTGCCAACTGTTCGCTGGCACCAGACGAGATCGACGCATCATCGATAGAAAGCTGTGCGAGTGCTTTCTCAGTGCGACTCAACGTTTCATCCAGGTCGCGATCCCGAATAAACACCTCCCCTGCTTCTGCTGCTGCCGTCAGGTGGGAGCGGAGCTTGTCAAGCTCTTCGTTCACGTCGCTCCACAGGGTGCTTGCCCGCTGCTGTTGCTGGAGGAGATCCAACCGGGGCCGGCTCATCTCATCGGACCGCTCTCGAGCGTGACGCTTGAGATCATCGCGCACCGCGCGGATCTCTTCCTTGCGAGCCAGGACCTTTGCGCCATCCCAAAGTGCGTGGGCTAGCAGCCCTCCAGCCTCGTTCGGGTCAACCAGATGCTTGAGCGCAGGCAGAGTCTTTCCCACCCGCTCTGCCAGCCTCAACAGGCGGTCGAACTCACCGCGCTCCGGTGCACCGGTCAACAGCCGATGGACATCGGGATAGCGATGAAGGTCCGGGGTGACCACCTTGCCTGGTTGCTCCGCCCTTGTCGAGGCAGAGAAGATCGCTATGGTCAACACGCCTGCGACCAGGAGAATCAGCCACCAGTAGGCACCCCCACCGTTACCGCAGAAGTACAGCGCTCCTAGCGACACCAGAATTAGCTGGAATTTGGCCCTGCGATCCGCTGCCTTCGCCGTCATCGGCTGGCCAGGGGTGAGGTCGATGACGTTTCCCCACTCGTGCCGATGAGGCCTGCTGCTGATCTCGACCGGACGCAGCGCCACAGCCGTTTTACTAGGGTCGCGAGCGATCCAGACCTTCATCTTCCGTCCTCCGGCGTTCAAGACGCAGCTCACCTTCCTGGACACACATCCTGCGAAGGGTTGGTCAGTGGGCTGTTGTTCGCTCTGGCTAAGCGATGCCCTTGCGGCTGCGGATCATTTGGTACGCCTGTCGGCGTGCGAACTGGTTGAGCTGCGACCGCAGGCTCTCGTCGTCCAGGTAGCGCTGCATCAGCTTCCCGTTGTCATCGTGGCGAGACAGGATCACGTCCTCGATCCTTTTGTCGCAGACAACGCCGAAGTTGCTTTCGTCGTTGACCATCGCGGCGGCTTCGAGGGTGCCATCCTCGGCGAGCGCGACGATCTGCTGCTCGACCCAGACCTTGTCCGACTCGCCCAGACCGATACCGAACCGGTCGTTGAATGCGTCGATCAGCTCGGAAAGCACGACCTTCTCCAGGTCGCGCTGCCCGCCCGCTGCCCCGCCGAGGAAACCCGGCAGCATCTGCTCACCCTCGGGCGACAGCGACGCGTCGTGCTCGCCGGTCTTGCTGACCCGCAGGTGGGTCAGCTGCACCTCACCGATGTCGACGGACGCGTCACGGGGCCGGGGCAGTCGGTTGAGCAACGCTCGCCCGTACAGGTAGAGCCGCTCCAGGTCCTCGTCGTGGTAGGGCACGACCTGACTGAGGAACGCGTACATGCGGGTGTAGTCGCGCAGCGCGGACCGGAAGATGTCCGCGGCCTCGGGGTCGTCGGCGGCCAAGGCGTTGAAGCGCTGCACGGCCGGCTCCGTGAAGCGGTAGAGGGAGGCGTGCGCCCGCTGTAGCGCGGTGTCGCTGGTTGCCTTCTGCTCGGCGGCGAGCAACGCCTCGGCGTACGCCTGCATCTCCGAGTTGACCAGGACCGGGTAGGCCGTCACCGCGTTCTGGGCGGTGTAGAGCAGGTTCGGGTCGGTGGGGGTGGTGGCGGCGGTCTCGAAGTACGGCTTGAAGTGCTCGGCGATGTCGCCGGCTTCGTTGACGAAGTCGAGGACGAAGACGTCACCCTGAGCCTTGAGCGGGTGGGTGCGGTTGAGCCGGGAGAGGGTCTGCACGGCGGCGACGTTCTTGAGCAGTTTGTCGACGTACATCGTGGTGAGCAGCGGCTGGTCGAAGCCAGTCTGGTACTTCTCGGCGACGACCAGGATCCGATATTCGGTGTCCTGCTTGGCCTTGGGCGTGCCAGCGTGCTTGTCGTCGGCGGCCGTGTAGGCGAACCGCTCGGGCAGCTCGCCCTCGCTGAACCCGTTGCTCCGTGCTTCGGTGTGCTCGACGCCGTCGACCTCTAGGTCGCCGGAGAAGGCGACCAGGGAGTCGCAGCCGACGTAGCCCTGCATCTCGACGTACTTCTTGACGGCGGTGTGCAGGCGGACGGCGGCCTCGCGGGAGCTGGTGACCACCATGGCCTTCGCGCGGTTGCCCAGGCGCGGCGCGGTGTGCTTGCGGAAGTGCTCGACGATGATCTCGGCCTTCTGCGCCTGCATCGTGGGGTGCAGGCTGGCAAAGCGGGCGAGCTGGGCGCCGGCCTTCTTCGGGTCGACCTCGGGGTCGTCGGGGTTGGCGTTGGCCAACTTCCAGTACGACTTGTAGGTCAGGTAATTGCGCAGCACGTCGAGGATGAAGCCTTCGTCGATGGCCTGCCGCATCGAGTACGTGTGGAACGGCTGCGGGTTGTCGGTGACCGGGTGCGGTGTGCCGAACAGCTCCAGGGTCTTCGGCTTCGGGGTGGCGGTGAACGCGAAGTACGACAGCGTCTCGTGCCGGCCCCGGGCCAGCGCCGACGCGGTGAGCAGGTCACCCGACTCGTCCACGTCGTCGCTGCCGAGCTTGAGCAGCACCTTCTTCAGCGCGGCGGCCGAGTCACCGGACTGCGACGAGTGCGCCTCGTCGACGATGACCGCGAACCGCTTCCCGCGGAGCCCCTGCACCTGATTGAGGATGTAGGGGAATTTCTGCATGGTGGTGATGACGACTTTGGCCGTCTCGCCTTGAAGGGCGGCGGCGAGCTGAGCGGAGTCCTTGTCGATCCGCTGCACCACGCCGGGCACGTGCTCGAACTGAAAGACGGTGTCCTGCAACTGCCGGTCCAGCACCACCCGGTCGGTGATGATGATGACCTTGTCGAAGACCGGCTCGTTGGGGCGCAGCCCTTTGGTCATGGCGAAGTGGCCGAGTGCGGGCGCGGTGTGCAGGCTGGACAGGCGGTGCGCCAGCCAGGCGATGGTGTTTGACTTGCCCGACCCGGCCGAGTGCATGACCAGGTAGTTGTGGCCGGAGCCGTTGCGGGCGGCGTGGTCGGCCAGGTTGGTCACCGCGTGCCACTGGTGGTAGCGCGGGAAGATCAGCGCCTTGGATTCCTTGTCCGTGTGCAGGAACCGCCGGACCAGGTCCATCCAGGTGTCCGGGTGCCAGATCTGCTCCCACAGGTAGGAGCTGCGGTAGCCGCTCTCGCCGGCGGGCGGGTTGCCGGCACCACCGGATACGCCCGGCCCGTCGGAGCCGGTGTTGAAGGGCAGGAACCGGGTCTTGTCGCCCGCGAGCTTCGTCGTAACGAAGACCAGGTCGGGATCCACGGCGAAGTGCACAAGGGTACGCCGCGCGAAGAGCAGTTCCTTCGGGTCGCGGGTCTCCCGGTACTGCTTCTTGGCGTCCTCGACGGTCTGACCGGTGAGCGGGTTCTTCAGCTCGGCCGTGGCGAGGGGGATGCCGTTGACGAAGAGCACCAGGTCGAGGGTGTTGTTGTTGCTCGTCGAGTAGGCGAGCTGGCGGGTGACGGTGAGGCGGTTGGCGCGGTAGAGCTTGAGCGCGTCGTCGGTGATGGCGTGGGCGGGCTTGAAGTAGGCGAGCCGGATGCGGACGCCCTTGTCGCTGACGCCCCGACGAAGGACGTCGAGGGGGCCGCGCTCGTCGATCTGCTTGGCGAGGTACTTGGCGAACTGCCGCTGCGCCTCGTCCGGGTTGTTCCCGTGGTACGCCAGCAGCTTCGCCCACTCGTCCGGCTGGGTCGCCCCGATGAACGCGAACAGCTCGGCTGTATCCAGCCCCAACTGCCGGTCATAGTTGCTGGTCGCCCCGCTAAGCCACCCCGCGCCCAGCAGCGTGCCTTCGATCGCCGCCTCAAAGGCCCGCTCCTGATGGGCCGGGCTCATACGTCCGCTCCCCGCCTCGTCGTTACGTCGATATGTCCAGTCACCGCCGCCGTGATCAAAGCCTGTCGGCGCTCGACAAGGAGGTCTAGCTGTCGCTCAATAGCCCTTCGAAGAGCTGCGGTGCGGCCATGATGTGCGGACAGCTCGGCCACCATCAGCAGTTGGGCCTCTACGGGAGCAGCAGGTACAGGCCATTCCTTGATCTCCTCAACCTTTAGGTTGGCCATAGATTGGGAGGTTCCGTGAGACGCGGCAGCACACAGGTCGCGGATTTTGGTACCGCGCGCAACCATCGCTAGATAATTCTTATCTAAACCTCCGCCTGTCCTGATCCGGAAGATCTTGTCGCAAAGCATAAGCTTTCGCCTGACGGGTCCGACCACCGCGGCAGCACCGACAAGTGCAGGAGTGTTAGCACGAGTTACGAGGAGATCGTTCTCCCTGATCTCATAACGGACAACCGGAGGCACCTCGCCTGGGAGCTTCTTGTTCTCTAAGGGGTGGAAGGCTCCACGCTTGACGCTACTAACCTTCAACACGCCCCACTCGTGATTCTGCGCTGGCACGTTGTCACACTGGGGGCTCGACCCCTGTTCGACACTGGCAATGAATCTTCTGAACGGAGTGGTGCCGAATGCGCAAGATAGCTCCTCGATCTTGGAGTCGAGGATTGCCAGATCTCGCTCGTTCAACTTAAGTTGAATCTCCTGCTGAACCTTTGCTAAGCGTTCGACTCGCGCAAGTTCGATATCGAGGAAGTCGGCAATGCGACGCTGCTCAGACAAAGGGGGGCAGGGAACCGGCAGGTCCCCGAGAGTGTCCCAGCGTCGGAAGTCCGCTCCACCTTCGCGCACTCCACGTGCCATAGCCTTCGGAAATCCACTCAAGGCCTGAGCACGCATAGCGTACGCGATGAATCGTCCGTCAACCTGATTCGATGGACGACACACGGTACAGACGGCCGATATCGCACCGGTGGAGTCTGACACTCCTACCGAACCTCGCATGATGTCGAGACCATGAACAACGAAGTCGCCGGGCTCGACGCCTTGGAAGCCCGAGAGATCAGCTGCCTCGTGGTAACCAATCTTTGATCTGTTGCTGCGCAGCGTTACCTGACCGTTGGTGTAGGCGGTGACGATCTCCGCTCCCGGGGGAACCTTACGCTTGATCGGCACGAATAGCCGCCGGAACATCACCGACGGAAACCTAGAGAAGCCTCTCGCCCAGGTGATGGTGGCACTCATCGTGTGACTCCTCGTCGATTTGCTGCATCACGAACCATGGCGGTGCGGCCGGGCCACCGAGTGGCGCTACTCTCCAGCCAACTCAGTCCGGCGCCTCGGACCGTACTCACGCCGTCACGTCACTAAGGATTGCCTGAATTTCAGCCTCAAGCGCCTTGATCTCGGCGTCGATTTCCAATAAGGGACGCGGCGGCTTGTAAATGTAGAAATGGCGCGTAAGGGGTATTTCGTACCCGATCTTGGTTTTGGATTCGTCAATCCAGGCATCGGAAACGTGCGGCAACACCTCCCGCTTGAGGTAGTTGTAAGTGTCCTCATCCAGCGGCACGTTTTCGTTGTCGCGCAGGTCGGGGTCCGGCAGTGGGTTGCCCTTGCGGTCGATCTGCATCTCGCCCTCCGGGTCGCTGACCGAGAACGCCTCCCACACCGCCTTCTCCACCGCCGCCGGCAGCTTCCCTAGCCCGTTCAGCTTCATCGCGAAGTCGGCACGAGCCCCAGACGATGTACCGATCAGCGACTTCGCCGCCGCCAGCAGCGACTCCCGCTCCGCGTACTTGAGCATCCCCTTCGCCTCCCCGAGCAGCGCCACCGTCTCCTCGGTGACCTCGAACCGCAGCCGCAGCGGGCGCTCGACGGTGATCCGCTGGTAGCCGAAGTCGGTGGTCTTGAAGACCTTCACCTTGGCGTGCTGCGGGTGCTCCGGGTCGTCCGCGATGGACAGCGCCTCGACGTACGCCCGGGTCAGCTCGGCGATCTGCTCCTCGGTGATCTGCTTGCGCTTCTCACCCAGGCCCTTGCGCATCTTGGTCCAGTAATCGCGGCCGTCGAGCAGCACGACCTGCCGCTTGCGGGCTGGGTCCTTGCGGTTGGTGAGGATCCAGAAGTACGTGGAGATGCCGGTGTTGTAGAAGAGCTGATCGGGCAGGGCGACGATGCCCTCCAGCAGGTCGTTCTCCAGGATCCAGCGGCGGATCTCCGACTCCCCCGACCCGGCGGCGCCGGTGAAGAGCGGCGAGCCGTTGAAGACGATCGCGAGGCGGCTGCCGCCGTCCTCGGGGCGTTTCATTTTTGAAATCATGTGCTGGAGGAAGAGCAGCGAGCCGTCGTTGATCCGGGGCAGCCCGGCGCCGAACCGGCCAGCGTGGCCGCGTGCGTGCTCGGCCTTGATGAACGCCTCTACCTTCTTCCACTCCACGCCGAAGGGCGGGTTGGCGAGCATGTAGTCGAAGCGCTCGGTCTCATGGCCGTCCTGGCTGAACGAGTTGCCGTAGGCGATCTTCGTTGGGTCGCCGCCCTTGAGCATCATGTCGGACCGGCAGATCGCGTACGTCTCGCCGTTGAGCTCCTGGCCGTACACCTCGACGGTGGCGTGCGGGTTGTGCTCCTGGATGTGGTCCTGGGCCTCGCTGAGCATGCCGCCGGTGCCACAGGCCGGGTCGTAGACCTTGCGGACGATGCCTGGGGTGATCAGGTGGTCCTCATCGGGGGCGAGCAGCAGGTTGACCATCAGCTTGATGACCTCGCGCGGAGTGAAGTGCTCACCGGCGGTCTCGTTGCTGATTTCGGAGAAGCGGCGAATCAGCTCCTCGAAGACGTAGCCCATCTGATGGTTGGAGACCACGTCCGGATGCAGGTCGATGTCGGCGAACTTGGCGACGACCTGGTAGAGCAGCCCGGCCTCGGCGAGACGGCTGATCTGGGTGTCGAAGCCGTACTTCTCCAGGACGTCGACCGCTCCGGGCGAGAAGCCGCCGATGTAGGCGCGCAAGTTGAGCGCGACGTGGTCCTGGTCACCGAGCAACTTGCGGAAGGACATCTCGCTGGTGTTGTAGAACGACAGCCCAGCGGTCTTGCGCAGCACCGGGTCCATGTTCTGCACGCCCATGTCCTTGAGCTGCGCATGCCGGGCCAGCACCGCGTCCTTCGTCGGCTCCAACACGCAATCGAGCCGGCGCAACACGGTCAGGGGAAGGACCACCCGGCCGTACTCAGACTGCTTGTAGTCGCCCCGGAGCAGGTCGGCGACAGACCAGATGAAGTTCGCGAGCTCTTGGTGCTTGGTACTCACCAGGTTCCTTTCGATTGCCTTAAGTCAGGAGTATTGCTGCTGGTCCGCGTCGCCGGAGTCCCCCACTCGGTGGAGATGATCAACCGAGTGTCAGCGGGTCGTCGCTGACGGAGGTTCCTGTCTCGCTAGGTTGGAGAGCATGGGTCGCCGTGTACCGATCTCTGTCCCTGATGACGTGGCCGAACAGCTGGATGCGCTCCCGGCCCGCCAGGTTTCCGCGTATGTCACCGAAGCACTGCGCCGCCGTCGGATATCCGACGGCACGCGGGCGGCGCTGGAGGCGACTGGGCACGACGGTCCGGGGTCACCGCGGGTCGTCCGGTCGGATTGACCCCCGCGCCAGGCCGTCGGCCGTAAGCTGGGCCAGCTCCGCCCCCAGTGAGGCGGCCTGCCGGATCGCTGACTCGAAGGCGTCGAGGCGCCGGAACGCGTCCCCGTGCGCCCGCTGCTCGTCCAGCGACAGCCTTCGCACCTGCGCCCGTCGAATGTCGAACCGCATCGTCCCCGAGAGACTCGACGACTGTTTCTCGTTCGCCGACGTCCGCAGTTGCCCGGCCAGGAACCACGGATCCAACGCCGCCGGGTTGGGTCGCAGCAGGTACAGGTTGCGCCCCAACAGCGCGCCGTCGGCGGTGACCACCCGTGCGGTGAGCTGCCGCGCGATCATCGGCACCACCACGTCCCCCACGGCCAGGGGGATCTCCTGCCCGGACCGGTCGTCGCCCCGACCGGACGCCTCCACCCCGGCGAGCACGTCCGGGACGGTGAGCACCGGCGGCCCGTCGGGCGCAGGTGCGGAGGTGCCGGCGCGGACCGGCCCGATCAGTTGCAGCGCCCCGGTCTTCGCCAACTCTCCGACGGTGAGGAAAAGGCCGTCCGGTCCGTCGGGCGCGGGCGTGACCTGCGGGAGTAGCGCCGGCAGCTCGCCGACGATGGCGGCCAGTCGTTCTCTGGTGCGTACCAGATGCTCTCCGGAAGCCTCGCCCACGACGGCGGGTTGCCGGCGTGCGGGGGTGAGGTCGACTTCCTCGTCGAGCAGTTCGATGACCGGGACCGCGCGGGCGAACCCGGCCTCCTCGATGTCGCCGTTCGGGGCGGCGGCGAAGGCCCGCCACGCGGCGAGCACGCGCGGCGCGGTGTCGGCCAGCTCGCCGCCAGCGGCGTCGATCAGCAGCGCCCGCGCCGGTGGCGGCGCGTCGGTGGCGGCGCGGCGCAGCACCCACAGATGCAGGGGTACGCCGTGTGGCGCCGCTACCCCGGGTGGAAGGGCGATGACGGCGCGCATGTGGCCTCGGCGCAGCAGTTCGCCGCGGATGCGTTTGCCGGCGCGGCGGCTGGCGACAGTGGGTGGCATCAGCAGGACGGCGTGCCCGCCGACCCGCACATGGGCGAGGGCGTGTTGCACCCAGGCCAGCTCAGGTTCGGTTCGGGGTGTGGTGCCGACGATCCAGCGGGGGTCGTGGCCGAGTTCCTCGTCGCCCCAGTTGGTGGCGCCGAATGGTGGGTGGCAGACGACGGCGTCGACGGCGCGGCCGGCGAAGGCGTCGGCGCGCAGTGAGTCACCGCCGCTGACCTCCCCGGGTACGTCGTGCAGGGCCAGCCACAGGCCGGCGAGCCGGGCCAGCTCGTCGTCGAGTTCCTGCCCATACACGGAGGTGCTGCCGGCGCGGACGGCGGCTCGCAGGATGGCGCCGGAGCCGGTGGCCGGGTCGAGCACTGATCCGCCGCCGACGTTGGCGAGCCCGATCATCAGGTCGGCGAGGTCGTCGGGGGTGGCGAAGGGGCGGCCGGGCCCCGGTGCGGAGAACCGCTGCCACAGCTCGTCGAACGCGCCCTGTGGGCCCAACTGGTCGGCGAGGGCGTCGACGTCGGGCAGCAGCGGCGTGAGTTGGGCGTCGGTGCTGGCGCTGCGGGAGCCGCGTTGACGAGCCAACAGCAGGGCGCCGACGGCGGCGAGGCCGGCGGCCGGGGAGTCGCTGGCCGCGGCGAGGTGTCGCCAGAGCCGGTCGGCGGTGGCGAGCTCGGGGAGCTTGCCCTGGGTGCGTAGCCACTGCTCGACCTGGATCAGGTCGAACTCGGGGCTCGCCGTCGTTCCGCCCACGGGGGCGGGGAAGTCGGGATGCCGTTTACGCCAGTTGCTGACCGCAGCGCGACCGACACCGGCGAGCCGGGCGATCTCCGCTGCCGTGATGGTCGGGTTCTCCACGTCGAAAGTCTCCCACGCCTGTCAAGCACGAGAATGTCTGTTGACAGTGTTGTCAGACAGATGCTCTTATTGACCCCGCAACGGCCACTTCAGGAGGACAACGATGCGCAAGACCAGCACTCTCGCTCTGCTCGCCACCGGCCTCATCGCCCTGGGCTGCGGCTCCGGCACCGCGGACAAGGCGAGCGACTCCAGCAGCGACAGCAAGGCGAGCAGCTCCAGCGGCGACGAGGGCGGCGCCAAGGCCGAGGAGAAGCCGGCGAAGACCGCCAAGATCGGGCAGCCGGCCCGGGACGGGAAGTTCGAGTTCACCGTCAAGTCGTCCAAGTGCGGCGTCGCCAAGATCGGCAGCGACATGCTCGGCCAGAAGGCACAGGGCCAGTTCTGCCTGGTCACGGTCAACGTGAAGAACATCGGCAAGGAAGCGCAGATGTTCGACGGCAGCAGCCAGAAGGCGTACGCGGCCGACGGCACCGAGTATTCCGCCGACACCGGCGCGGCGATCTACGCGAACAAGAACGCCGAGACGTTCCTCAACGACATCAACCCCGGCAACCAGGTCAACGGCGTCGTGGTCTTCGACATCCCGAAGAACGTCAAGCTCACCAAGCTCGAGCTGCACGACTCGATGTTCTCCGGCGGCGTCGACGTCGCCCTCAGCTGATCTCCTCCCCACCGCCCGGGGCGGGCAACCCACGCCCGCCCCGGCTGTTCACAGCCCACCTGTTCACACAAGGAGCCTCCCCATGACCGATCCAACCAACCCGACGCCGCCTGATGAACCCAGTGAGCCGCCACAGCCTTCGACAGCTCCCGTAGCGGGTCCGGCATCCGAGACCAACCCGGTCTTCCTGTCCGCTCCTCCCGTAACCGGCAGGCGGTCCAACGTGCGGGCCTGGGTGGTCGGCGGCACCGCACTCGCGGTCATCCTCTGCTGCGGCGGCGCTGTGATCGGCACGTTCAACGGTGACGAGTCGAAGCCGACCGCTGGCGCCAGCAGCTCCCCTGCGACAAGTCCCACCAGCGCGTCGCCGACGACTGTCGCTCCCACTACAGCGGCCCCGACCAGCGCGGCTCCCACCAGCGCCATTCCGAGCCCTACCAAGGCTGCCCCGCCGCCGAAGCCGAAGCCGCCGTCGTACAAGACGTTGACCGAACGGCAGTGGAAGCTGATCGCCAAGGACCCGGACGGCTACCTGGGGAAGACCTACGTCGTCTACGGGCGGGTGACCCAGTTCGATGCGGCCACCGGTACCGACAGCTTCCGTGCGGACGTCGCCCACCGCCGGATGGCCGAGGACTACGACTACGAGACCAACACCATCTTGAACGGGTCCGCGTCGGACCTCGACAACCTCGTCGAGGACGACATCTTCCGCGCGAACGTGACGGTGCTTGGCTCCTTCAGCTACGACACCCAGATCGGCGGCGAGACCACTGTCGCGCTGCTCCAGGTCGACTCCATCAAGGTCCTCTGAACTCCCCTCAAACGTCAGGAGGCGTCGTGCGCCCCGATGAGTTCCTCCGCGCCCTGACCCAGCTGCCCCCGCCCCTGCACGACCGCGTCCTCATCCTCCGCCCCTACACCCGCGCCACCCGTTGCGACGACTGCCAGGGCATCGGTGACGCGGTCCACCTCGCCCTCACCGCCGCCCACTACGACGAGCTGACCTCCGCCGCCGATCTGCTCGACACCGCCGAGCGCCTCGCCGCCGCGCACACCGAGCACTCTGGGCGCAAGGCGGACTGCCTGCCGCTTCCCGACCAGGACCGTGGGCGCGGCAGGGTGCTGCGCTGGACGCAGGCGGCCGGTCCGCTGGTGGCGGCGACCGACGCCAGCTGGAAGGGCCGCGCCGGTGGGTGGCATCGGGTACGTGGTCAGCGACGGTCACTACGGCCTGCTCGGGCGGGGCACCGGCCGGCTCGACCCGACCGGTAGGTCCCGAGTGCTCGTCGACGAACTGCGCGCGGTCGACTATCTGCTCAGCGGGTATGCCGAGGTGCCAGCGGGCATGACCGTGCTGTTGGACAGCCTGACGGCCGTGCGGTACCTGCACCGCTGGCAGGCCGGCGAGACCGACGCCATGCCCGCCGGCTACAGCCTGCGGCAGCGCCGCTGGTCCGACAAGCCGACCCTGGTCCGGCTCGCCGAGCAGGTGGCTCACCGTCCCGACCTGACGTTCGCGCACGTCAAGGGGCACAGCGGCCACGCCCTCAACGAGGCCGCCGACGGCCTGTCGCACATGGCGCGCCGCCGGCGGGAGGAGTCCTTCGACCTGCGTCCTCGAGCGCACGCCCTGGTCGACGCGTTCCTGCGCGACTGGCACGCGAGCGCCACGCTCTGAACCCTCCCGGGGCGCCCGGAGCGGCCGGCGCTGGACCACTGATTCGTATGCGACATCAGCTCTACAGCGTCCAACCACCATCAGCGGCTCCCGAGCCCCAGCCGGCCGACAGCGGCCTCCCCACTTCCACCGCTCACCCCGGGCGGGCCGACGAGCCGTCGGCCCGCGGACACCACACGCCTGGAGACGACAATGACCCAGCCCGCACAGACCACCGCCCCGCTGATCGAGCTGATCTTCGACCGACTGGCCGCCGCTGACGGCGTACCGACCGAGACCGCCGAACTCGTCCTCGCCGCCCTCACCGGCGACGAGGACCTGACCGCCGCGCTCGCCGGTACTCCCACCCGGCTCGACCCCCGCTCCCCCGCCGACGACGGTCAGGCGGAACGGATCTGGTTGAAGTCGGTGACCGTCGCCGGGTTCCGCGGCGTCGGCCCGGAACGGACCATCCAGATCGGCCCCGGCCCGGGCTTCACACTGGTCGTTGGCCGCAACGGCTCCGGCAAGTCCAGCTTCGCCGAGGCCGCCGAACTCGCCCTCACCGGCGACAGCGCCCGCTGGGCCGACAAGACCAGCGTCTGGCGTACGGGGTGGCGCAACCTGCACAACCCGGACCCGTGCTGGGTGGATGTGGAGCTGCGCGTCGACGGGGTGGCCACGCCGACCCGGGTGCACCGGGCCTGGCCGGTCGGTGCCGAATTGGCCGACGCCGAGGTGACGGTCACCAGTGCTCAGGGCCGGCACGCGGACCTCTCCGAGCTGGGTCTGGCCCGCTCGCTGGAGCTGTACCGGCCGTTCCTCACCGCGGCCGAGCTGGGCAAGCTCGCCGCCGGAACGCAGAGTCAGCTCTTCGACGCGCTCTTCGCGATCCTCGGCCTGGACGCGCTCACCGACGCCGACCAGCGTCTGCTGCGCGCCGCCCGGCCGCACGACACGGCAATCAAGGGGGTACGCGCACAGCGCGCCACCCTGGTCGCCGCGCTCGACGGGATCGCCGACGACCGGGCCCGGCGGACCGCCGTGCTGCTGCGCGGCCGGGGCGCGGTCGACCTCGGCGCGGTGACGGCGATCCTGGATGAGCCGGACGAGGCGACCACCGACCGGGAGGTGTTGCTCTGTCGGGAGCTCGCCGCCCTCGCCCCGCCGGCGGTCGACGAGGTGGCCCGGCTGGCCGGTCAGCTGCGGGACGCGGCGGTCGAGGCCCAGCGGTACGACGGTGGCAGGTCCCGGGCGGCACTGCGTAGCGCCGAGCTGCTCCGCCTCGCCCTCGAACATCACGAGGACGAGGGCGACGGGTCGTGCCCGGTCTGCGTCACCGGCACCCTCGACGGTGGTTGGCGTGCCGCCGCCGCACAGTCGCTCGGCGAGCTTCGGCAGCGCAGCGTCGCCGCTCAGACGGCGACAACCCGGCTGACGGCTCTGCTGCGGCAGACGCACCACCTGATCGACGACCTCGTCGTGCCCGAGGGCCCCGGGTCGGAGCCGACGGTCGGGGTGCTGTGTGACGCCGTTGCCGCGCTGCGGCGCGTACCCGGGGAGCCGGCCGAGTTGGCCGACCACCTGGCCGCGCGGTACCCGGCGGTGGTGGCGGCGGTCGACGCGGCCCGCGCGTACGCCGAGGGGTTTCTGCGGCAGCGCGACACCGGCTGGCGGGCGGCGGCGGCCGACGTGCGCGAGTGGGTGGCCACCGTCGGCGGACTGCCGACGCGGGAGGCGACATTGGCCCGTTTGAAGGCCGCCTGCGCCTGGCTGAAGGACGCCGGTGCGCAGATCCGCAACGAGCGGGTCGCGCCGTTCGCCGGGCATTCGCAGCAAATTTGGGCGCAGCTGCGGCAGGAGAGCAACGTCGAGTTGGGGCCGATGACGTTGGCAGGCGCGAACACCCGACGGCGGGTGGTCTTCCCGGTCAGCGTGGACGGCGCCGACAACGGCACCGCGTTGGGTGTGATGAGTCAAGGTGAGATGCAGGCGCTCGGGTTGGCGACGTTCCTGCCCCGAAGCTGCGCCCCGGAGAGCCCGTTCCGGTTCATCGTGGTCGACGACCCGGTGCAGAGCATGGATCCGTCGAAGGTGGACGCTCTCGCGCGGGTGCTCGCCGAGCTGGCCGAGCAGCGGCAGGTGGTCGTCTTCACCCATGACACCCGGCTGCCGGACGCGGTCCGCCGACTCGATCTCGGCAAGGCGCGGATCATCGAGGTGACCCGCGCGGAGAAGTCGGTGGTGACGCTGCGGCCCGGGTCCGACCCGGTGACCCGCTACCTGGACGACGCGTACGCGTTGGCGCGCAACGAGGAGATCCCCGCCGAGGTGCGCGGGCCGGTGGTCGCGGAGCTGTGCCGCTCTGCGGTCGAAGCGGCCTGCCACCGCTCGGTCTGGCGGAACCGGGTGGCGCGGGGTGTCCGGCACGCCGACATCGAGGCGGCCATCGAGGACGCGTCGCGTCGAGTCGCCACCATCGTCGCCCTTGCGGTGTTCGACGACGCCGAGAAGGGCGGCGAGGTGCTCGGCTGGCTGGGCCGCCGGCACGGACGACGTGCGGTGAACGCGTACCAGGCATGCCGGGAAGGTGTGCACGGCGCGTACCTGGCGGACCTACCCGGACTGGTCGCGGACGCCCGCCTCCTCACGGCGGCGCTGTCGTGACCGCGCCGACACCACAGCGCTGCCTGGCGGCGGCCGACCAGCTGCTGCGTGGCACCGGTCTGCTCGGTGCCGCGGCGATCACCGCCGGCTGGTGGCCCCGGGCCTGCGCCTGCCTGATCCGGCTCGCTCTCGAAGGCGGCATCGACGCCTACTGGCGGCGGGTCAAGCCGACCGTGGCGGCGTGCCGGCAGGGCCGCGCGAAGCAGTTGATGCTGCGCGGCCGGCTCGGCCCGGGCCGCGAAACCGCTCGTCGGGTGGCGTTCGCCTGGGCGACGCTCTCCGCCGCCACGCACCACCACTGCTACGAACTGGCCCCCACGGCAGCAGAGCTACGTCGCCTGCACACCGAGGTGAGCACCCTGCTCGCGCGACTTGAGCCGACCCTGGGCACCAGAAACTGACCCCGTCCCACTGCCAACTCGTCACGGGAACGTCTGGGCGAGCAGGTCAGCGCGACAGCTCCAGTAGCTTATGGTGAGAAACCGGACACCCGGTGAGCGGGCGTCCGGTGCGGGCCGTGGGATTCACGCTGTTCAGCCGGAGGGTGACCGATGACCGCGAACGCCCGCGACGTCGACGACTGCTGAGATGGACTGGGCCGGATGGGCGTTGTTCGGGTTGGTCGCCACCGCGGCGCTCACCGCGGCGATGATCACCGCTCAACTGGCCGGTCTCACCCGGCTCGACATCCCCCTGGTGCTGGGGGCCTTCGTCACGGAGGACCCCGACCGGGCCCGGGTCGTCGGGTTCTTCCTCCACCTCTGCACCGGTCAGGGTTTCGCCCTGGGTTACGCGGCCACGTTCGCGCTGCTGCACCGGGCGGACTGGTGGATCGGGGCGCTACTCGGGATTGTGCACGTCGGGATCGCGCTGACGGTGATTCTGCCGCTGCTTCCCGGTGTCCATCCGCGCATGGCCTCGCAACGGGCGGGACCGGCCAGCACGGCGGTGTTGGAGCCGCCCGGGCTGTTCGCTCTCAACTACGGCATCCAGACCCCGCTGGTCACGGCTGTCGTCCACGTCGTCTACGGGGTTTGTCTCGGGCTGCTCCTGCAGGCCAGGTGACCGGTGCCCGCCTGGCGTCCCGGCCTGACACGGGCTGCTCCCCGGCGTGGCGCATCGAGGAGCGGTCTCCATGACCGGTGGGCCACCGATCAGCGACTATGGTCTGCTGGGCGACACACGCACTGCCGCCCTGGTCGCGAGTGACGGCGCGATGGACTGGTTCTGCGTTCCACGCTTCGACGGCGATCCTCTGTTCGGCCGACTGGTCGGGGGCCCGGACGCCGGAACGTTCCGGGTTGGCCCGGCCGGGCCGGCCACCGTCGTTGAACGCCGTTACCGGCAGCACACCGCCACCCTGGAGACCACCTGGGCGGCGAGCGGCGGGCGGCTCCGCCTCACCGAGGCGATGGTGGCCGAGGTCAGCGGTCGCCTGCTGCCCACGACACTGATCGTGCGACGGCTGTCGGCCGAGCAGGCAGCGGTCGAGGCGGTGGTGGAGTTCGATCCCCGCCTTGGCGCGCGGCACCACCGGCCCCGAGCACAGCACCGGCGCCGAGGGCTCGTCTGTGAGTGGGGGGCGTTGGCGGTCGCGCTGGACAGCACTCCCACGTTCAGATGTGAACCGGGTCGGCCCACCTCGTTCACGGTCACGCCGGGACATCCGGTCACAGTCGTCCTGGCCGTGGCCCACCGCGAACCGGTGATCCACGTCGACCCGACAGCAGCCTGGGAACTGCTCGTCGAGGACGAGGCCCGTTGGCGGGCCTGGACCGCGGAGATCGACGAGCGGTTGCCGTTCCGGGAACACGTCGTACGCAGTCTGCTCACCTTGCGGCTGCTGACCTACTCGCCCTCGGGAGCGCCGGTGGCCGCACCCACCACGTCGCTGCCCGAGGATCCCGGCGGTGTACGGAACTGGGACTACCGCTATGTCTGGCCCCGCGACGCGAGCATCGGTGTCGGCGCCTTCCTCAGCGTCGGCAAGACCGACGAGGCACGCGGTTTCCTCGCCTGGCTGTTGCACGCCACCCGGTTGCAACGGCCACGCCTGCCGGCGCTGCTCACCCTGCACGGCCGGCGCGTCCCGGCGGAACGTGAACTGGCCGGTTGGCCCGGCTACCTCAACAGCGTTCCGGTACGGATGGGCAACGGCGCCGCCGGTCAACACCAGCTCGACGGCTACGGGTGGGTGGTCGACGCCGCCTGGGTGTTCGCTCAGGCCGGGCACCGCCTCCCCGCCGAGACGTGGCGGGCGGTACGCGGTTTCGCTGACGTGGTCGCCGGTCGCTGGCGGGAGCCCGATGCCGGTATCTGGGAGGTACGGGAGCCGGCCCACCATGTCCACTCCAAGCTCATGGGCTGGCTCGCGCTGGACCGGGCCCTGGCCATCGCCGGCACACACCCCCTGCCGGAGCGTCAACGCCGACGCTGGCAGGAGGCCCGGGACGCCATCGCCGCCGACGTCCGGACGCGCGGTTTCGACCCGACGGCGGGAAGCTACGTCCGCGCCTACGGCTCTCCGGATCTCGACGCGGCCCTGCTCGTCCTACCGCTGCTGGGGATGGACCGGACCGATTCACCCCGGGTTCGGGGCACCATCGACGCCATCTGGAACAGGCTCTCCGCAGGCGGGCCACTGCTCTACCGCTACCCGCCCGGGCGGGACGGGCTGCCCGGCACCGAGGGCGCGTTCCTGCCCTGCTCGTTCTGGCTCGTTCAGGCCCTCGCCCGCACCGGGCGTCGCCGTGAGGCCGTCGAGCTGTTCGAGGCCATGCTCGACCACGCCAGCCCACTCGGCCTCTACCCGGAAGAGGTGGACCCGGCGACGGGTGCCCACCTCGGCAACTATCCCCAGACGCTGACCCACGCCGCGCTGATCCAGGCCGCGCTCGCCATCCGGGACGCCCCCACGCGGGTAGGGTTCCGATCATGACGATTCCGCACCTGACGGCCGCTGACGGCACGGCTCTGCCGGCGATCGGGCTGGGTACGTACAAGCTGAACGGCTCGGCGGGTGTCGACGCGATCGGTCAGGCGATCCGGACGGGCTACCGGTTGATCGACTCGGCGGTGAACTACGAGAACGAGGGCGCTGTCGGCCGGGCCGCCCGGTCGGCCGGTGACGTACGGGACGAGCTGGTCGTCACCTCGAAGCTGCCGGGTCGGCACCACCGCTACGACGAGGCGCTGACCACCATCGAGGAGAGTGTGTTCCGCACCGGCCTCGACCGGGTCGACCTGTACCTGATCCACTGGCCGAACCCCAAGGAAGACCTGTACGTGCAGGCGTGGCGGGCGCTGATCGAGGCGCGTGAGCGTGGCCTGGTGCGGCACATCGGGCTCTCCAACTTCCTGCCGGAGCACATCGAGCGGCTGGTGGCCGAGACCGGGGTCGCCCCAGTGGTCAACCAGATCGAGGTGCACCCGTACTTTCCGCAGCAGGAGGCGATCGACTACCACCGGGAGCACGGCATCCTGGTGCAGGGGTGGAGCCCGCTCGGCCACGGCAATGACCTCCAGCAGCACCCCGTCGTCGTGGAGATCGCGACCGCGCACGGCGTCAGCCCGGCGCAGACGATCCTCGCCTGGCACGTGGCCCGTCAGGTGATTCCGCTGCCCAAGGCCGCCTCGCCGCAGCGGCAGGCCGAGAACCTGGACGTCTTCGGTATCGCGCTCACCGACGCGCAGGTCGAGGCCATCACCGCGCTGGGCCGCCCGGACGGGCGGCTCTCGGACCAGGACCCCGCGGTGTACGAGGAGTTCTGACGGGCCCGCCCCACGATGCTGACGTACCTCCGGCGGGTGCCGTAGCCGGCCGGCGACCAGGCCGGCGGCGGCATCCACGAGGCCGCGCCGGGCTCGTCAGGCCGCCACCGCGGTGGCCGATTCCTGCAACGGGCCGGCGAAGTGGCACGCCGCGGCGTGCCCGTCGCCCACCTGGCGCAGCGGCGGGGTCGTGGTGGCACAGACGTCCTCGGCCTTCCAGCAGCGGCTGCGGAACCGGCAGCCGGTCGGCGGGTCCATCGGGCCCGGCACGTCGCCGGCCAGCCGAATCCGAGTCTTCGGCGCCCCGCCGCGCACGACCCCCAGATCGGGTACGGCGGAGAGCAAAGCCTGGGTGTACGGGTGCTGCGGCGCGCCGTAGAGCGCGTCGCGGTCGGCGGTCTCGACGACCCGACCGAGGTACATGACGGCCACCCGGTCGCAGAAGTGCCGCACCACGCCCAGGTCGTGGGCGATGAAGACGAACGCGATGGTGAACTCCTTGCGGAGGTCTTCGAGGAGGTTCATCACCTGCGCCTGGATCGACACGTCGAGGGCGCTGACCGGTTCGTCGGCGACGATCACCTTCGGCTGTACGGCCAGCGCGCGGGCGATGCCGATGCGCTGCCGTTGACCGCCGGAGAACTCGTGTGGGTACCTGTTGTAGTGCTCGGGGTTGAGCCCCACCACCTCCAGCAACTCCCGGACCCGGTCCAGTTCCCTGCCCTTGGGCACAAGGTTGTGCACCCGCAGGGGCGCGCCGATGATGGTGCCCACCGTGTGCCGCGGATTGAGCGACGAGTACGGGTCCTGAAAGATGAGCTGCAGCTCCCGGCGGTACGGCCGCAGGTCCTTCTCCTTCAGGTGCGTGATGTCGGTCCCCTGGTAGAGGACCTGCCCGCCGGTCGGTTCGAGCAGCCGGGTGATCAGGCGGCCGGTGGTGGTCTTGCCGCAACCGGATTCACCGACCAGGCCGAGCGTCTCGCCGGCGCGCAGTTGCAGCGACACCCCGTCGACGGCGCGGATCCGGTGGTCGTTGCGGCCGAACCACCCGTCGCCCCGGGCGGTGAAGTGCATCTGGAGGTCCCGCAGTTCCAGCAACGGTGCCCCGGTCGGGCCGGCGGGCGCAGCGAGGGTCGCGGTGTCGGTGGTGGCAGTGGTCATCACGTGTTCCTTCAGGGCAGCCGGGGCAGGATGGCGGTCTCGAAGATCCCGGCCGGGTCGGGCAGGTGGCAGCGGGAGGTCCGGGTGGTGTCCGCCGTGCGTGGGACCAGCTCGGGCAGGTCCACGGCGCAACCCTGCGCCCGACCGGCGAACTCGCACCGCGGGTGGAACGAGCACCCGGTGGGCAACGCGAGCAGGCTGGGCGGCGTGCCGGGAATCGGGTGCAGCCGGGCCGGTTCGCCGGAGACCGCAGGGATGCTCTCCAGCAAACCCCAGGTGTACGGGTGCAGTGGCCGGCCGAGGATCGCGTCGGCCCGGCCGTACTCGACGCCGCGGCCGCCGTACATGACCAGCACGTCGTCGGCGATCTCGGCGACGACACCGAGGTCGTGGGTGATGAAGAGGACCGCCGAGCCGAAGTCCTGCTGCAACTCCATGATCAGGTCGAGGATCTGCGCCTGCACTGTGACGTCCAGCGCGGTGGTGGGCTCGTCGGCGATCAGCAGCTTGGGGTCGTTGACCAGGGCCATCGCGATCATCGCGCGTTGCCGCATGCCGCCGGAGAACTGGTGGGGGTAGTCGCCGAGGCGGCGGCGGGGGTTGGGGATGCCGACCCGGCCGAGCATGTCGACCGCCCGGTCCCGGGCCACCCGCTTGGACACACGGTGGTGCGCCCGGTACGCCTCGATGATCTGGTCGCCGACGGTGAAGTACGGGTGCAGCGACGACTGTGGGTCCTGGAAGATCATCGCGGCGTTGACGCCTCGTCGTTTGCGGAGTTCGGCGGGCGGCATGCCGACGACCTCCTCGCCGCCGACGGTGATCGAGCCGGTCATCCGGGTGCTGCGCGGGTCGTGCAGGCCCATGATTGCCATGCTGGACACGCTCTTGCCGGAGCCGGATTCGCCGACCACCGCGAGGGTGCGACCCAGTGGCAGGGAGTAGCTGAGCCCCTGCACCGCCCGCACGAGGCCGTCGGCGGTCGGGAAGGTGACGGTGAGGTCAGTGACCTCCAGATAGGACTGCCCGGCGGCGCGGTCGCCGGCGGCGCGGCGGGCGCGGGAGACCGTCTCGGGCCGTCGGTCCGGGCGCGACAGCAGGTGCGGTTCGGTCATCCCAGCCTCACTCGCGGGTCGAGGATCGTGTAGAGGATGTCGACGAGCAGGTTCATCACGACCAGCACCACCGAGCCGACCAGCACGCCGGCCATCAGCACCGGCAGGTCGTACTGGTTGAATGCGCGCAGGGTCAGCACGCCGAGGCCGGGCAACCCGAACATCGCCTCAGTGAAGATCGCTCCGGTCAACTGGATTGCCAGGTCGACGCCGAAGATGGTGGCGATCGGGGTGATCGCGGCGCGCAGGCCGTGGCGGTAGACCACCCGGCGCTCGCTGATGCCCTTCGCGCGGGCGGTGCGGATGTAGTCCTCGCCCAGCGTCTCGATCATCGACGCTCGGGCGTAGCGGGTGTACGAGGCGGCGTTGGCCAGGCCGAGCGTCAGCCAGGCGGCCAGCAACCCGGTCGCCCAGGTGAACGGGTTCTCCAGCAGCGGGTGGTAGCCGGCGTGCGGCAGGAACGTCGCGTACAGCGAGACGAGCAGCGCGACCACGAAGTACGGCACGGCGTTGATGCCGAGCGAGGTGCCGACCATGAGCCGGTCCAGGTAGGTGCCTCGTCTTCGGGCCGCGACGATGCCGGCGAGGATGCCGGTGATCAGGTAGACCACCGCGCCACCGAGGACGATCGAGACGGTGACCGGCAATGCCTGCCCGATCAGCTTGGTGACCGGCTGGCCGAGGGTGTACGAGTAGCCGAGGCAGGGCGCATGGCAGTCGATGGCGAGCCCACCGGAGTGGTAGGTGCGCCCGGCCACGAGCCCTTTCAGATATCCGCCGACCTGCTGCGCGACGGGCTCGTCGAGGTTGAGGCTGGCGCTGATGTCGGCGTAGCGCTCCGGGGTGCAGCGCTGGCCGCAGATCGTTCCGGCCGGATCGGTGGGCGCGACGAAGAACAGCCCGAAGCTGGCGACCAGCGTCACGATGACGACGGAGACCGCGCTGGCGACCCGTCGCAGGATGTAGATGAGCACCGCCGAGGCTCCTGGTGGCAGCGGGCCGGGGCTGGGAGCCCAAGCCGGAACGGGGAGGGGGTGGACGCCGACCGGCACAGTGCCGGAGGCCGGCCGGCGTCCACGACTGGGAGTGCGGTGAGAGTCAGTTCTTGAGGAACATGTTCAGGTAGAACGGCTCACCCGCGGAGGCGTCGCCCTCGGCGCCACCGATGTTCGTGCCGATGGCGAAGGCGAGCTTGCCGTAGTAGCGCGGCAGGGCCACGTACCTGCCCATGATTTCCTTGTCGAGCTCGCCCCACTTGGCGACGGCCTGGTCGGCCGGGAGGTTGCCGATCTCGTCGATCTTGGCGTCCAGCGCCTTGTCGCTGAGCTCGCCCCAGCTGAGGCCGTCGGAGATGCTGTGCGTCTGGAACAGCACCGGGAACCAGCTGCCGCCGCTCGGCCAGTCCGAGCACCAACCCTGCGGCGCCTGGCCCATGTTGACCGGAGCGTCGTAGTCAGCGATCTTGGAGCGCAGCTCCGCGGTGGTGACACCGATCGGCTTCACGGCGAAGCCGGCCGCCTTCAACGCGTCGACCCGGATCTGGTTGGTCTGCTGCGGGATCGGCTTGGTGTTGTCGTAGTACCAGCTGAGCTCGAAGCCGACCTTGCCGGCCGCCTCCAGGTCGGCCTTGGCCGCGGCCGGGTCGCCCTGGCCGACACCACTCAGGCCCGGCAGCGGCTCGTACTTGGTGTAGCCCGGCACGCTGGGCGGCAGGATGGTGCTGGCCGGCTGGGAGTTGAAGCTGTTCAGACCGGCGGCCTTGTTGACCTGGTCGTACGGGTACGCCTTGGCGACCGCCTTACGCACCTCCAGCGGGATCTTGCGGGTGTCCATCTGCACCGAGTAGGTGCAGGGCTGCTCGCCCTGGATCAGCTGGGCCTTCTTGTCCCCGGTGAGCTGCGGGATCAGCGAGGCGTCGACGGCACCGTAGTTGAGGGCGTTGGCGTCCTCGCCGGCGCTGTTGAGCACCTGCTGCTGGGTCTTCGGGTCCTCGCCGCCCCACTTGAAGTCGAAGCCGTCCGGGTACTGGTGCCGCACCGCGTCGGTGTTCGGGTCCCAGTTCGGGTTCTTCTTCAGCTTCAGCTCGGTGCCGGGGGTGTAGGTGTCGAACTGGTACGGCCCGGTCGCGAGGGGGTTGTTCTTGTAGTTCTCCTTGGTGTCCTTGGCCTTCGGGATCGGCGTGAACACCGGGAAGGTCAGGTAGAGGGGCAGGTCCGCGAACGGCCGGGCCAGGTGGATGACCAGCGTGGTCGGGTCCGGGGTCTCCACACCGGCGTAGGCGTCGCCGCTGACGTAGGGGCCCTTGTACTTGTCGCCGTCCTTGAAGGTGGTCAGCTGGTACGTCGGACCGTTCGCGAACACGTCGTGGGCGAACGACCGCTTGATCGCGTACGCCAGGTCCTCGACCTTGACCTCGCCGCCGTCGGCGTACTTGATGCCCGACTGCATCTTGAACGTCCAGGTCAGCTTGTCCGACGAGACCGTGCCGAGGTCGGTCAGGTCCGGTACGAGCACCGGCTTGCCGTTGCGGATCGCGAACTGGGTCGGGCTGCGGAAGAGCAGCTTCTCGATCGCCAACGCGTCGGCGTAGTAGGTGTCGGTCGGGTCGAAGGTGTTCGGGGTCAGCTGGGAGTAGACAGTGATGACGCCGCCCTTCTTGGCGCCGGGCACCTCGGCCGCCGGTCCCTTGGCGGTCGGGTCGAGCGCGCTCTGCTGGGTCTCGATGCCCTTGGAGTCACCCCCGCCGCTGCTGCCGTTGTTCGACGAAGGGCTACCGCAGCCGGCCACCGCCATGGTGGCGGCCAGCGCGGCGGCGAGACCAACCTTCAGTTGCCTCACAGACGTACTCCTGTCTTGTCTTTCGGTTTCACTTCAGCCCGGGGCGTCCTCATCGACGGGTCCGGGGATCGAAGGCATCGCGTACGGCGTCGCCGAGCAGACTCAGGGCGAGCACCAGGATCGTGATGCCGAGTACGGGCAGCCACAGGTAGAGCGGGTCGGCCCGGTAGTACGTGGTGGCGGCGGAGATCGTCAGACCCCAGGACGGTGTGGGCTCGATCAACCCCGCACCGAGCACGGTCAGGCCGGCCTCCGCCACGACGTAGCCGGGCAGGGCCAGCGACACGGAGACCACGATCGGTGCCACCAGGTTCGGCAGCAGCTCCTTGAAGAGCACCTGCCGGGTCGGGATGCCGAGCACTTTGGCCGCCGCGACGAACTCCCGCTCCCGCAGCGAGAGCACCTGCCCCCGGACCAGGCGGGCGAGGCTCGCCCAGCCGAAGAACGACAGCACGCAGATCAGCGAGATGAAGCGGATCTGGGCCACGTCCTCGGACCCGGCACCGTCGGCGCCGCCGAAGATGGCGACCAGCACGGCGGAGCTCGCGATCGCGAAGAGCAGGTACGGCAGGCTGAGCACCAGGTCGATCAGCCAGGAGAGCACCCGGTCGACCCAGCCGCCGGAGAAGCCGGCGACCAGGCCGACGACCACGCCGATGATCGTGGTGATCGTGGTGACCGCGACGGCGACGATGAGCGACGGGCGTGCGCCGTACACCCAGCGGGCGAAGAGATCGCGGCCCAGGCGGGGCTCCACCCCGAACCAGTGTTCGCTGGTCGGCCCGATCGTCGGGAAGCCGAACTCGTCGATCAGGGTCTGGTGCAGCTCGCTGGCGTTCTGCCCCTCCACCCGGGCGAGCAACGGCGCGAAGATCGCGATCAGGACGTAGGCGACACAGATCGCGGCGCAGATCATCGCGATCCGGTCGCGGCGCAGCCGGGCAAGGGCGATCCGGGTCGGCGACCTGCTGACCGTCCGGACCGGGGCGGCGGGCGACGCTGCGCTCCGCACCCGTTCGTCGCCCGGCTCTCCGGCGCGGAGCACCTGGGGCTCCGTGACCATCGGCTCCACGCGGGACGCCCTCCTCATCGTGCTGACACATGGCACCGCCACCTGAGCGGTTCCCCGTTCAGGTGGCGGCTCTAGTGCCGGAACGTTAGCCGGGCAAATGATTTCGTTGTGGGTCCGATTCGTTACGGGTTAATTACGTGGACGACGCCTATTCAGGCTTTCGTGCCGCCAGCCACAGTCGTCCTCAGCGGCTGCGGAGCGACCGAACATCCAGTCACTCAGAGTTATATCGACGTCCTGCCGTCGTCGACGTCGAGCTCCAGCGGTCGCCATAACGGCAGCTCAATGCGTCGATCTTGCCGTGCATCGAACCATAACGTTGCTCGGGGCAACATTAGTCAGTTACTTCCGGTAACGGTCTTCAATGGGAAATCGCTGCCCGGAAATGCCATTCGGCGAAGCCGCAAGCGCATTAATCATGCACAGATCAAGGGGACCCTCGGAGCGCTTTTACATTTGCGGTCATGCTTACCTGATACGCCGTAGCACCTGCCCGTGCCGCTGGATACCGTCGCCAGCCAGAGACCGACGGGCGCTGATCGCGGACGTCCTATCAGGACGGGTGACGCGACACTGGTCAGACGAGCCCGCCGAGGGCCGGGTCGCAGCGACAGCGTGACCGGTGAGTGCCGGTCACGCCGCCGTGGCGTCGACCCGGGTGAGCCGTCGATGCCCGCTCGGGCTCAGGCCGTGCACGCGTTTGAAGGCCGCGCTGAAGCCGAACGCGTCCGCGTACCCGAGGCGACGCGCCACGGCGGCGACCGTCGCTGTCGATTCGGAGAGCAGGTCGGCGGCCACCGCCATGCGCCAGTCGGTCAGGTAGGTGAGCGGCGGTTCACCCACCAACGCGGTGAACCGTTTCGCCAGTGTGGAACGGGAGACCCCGGCATGGGCGGCGAGGCTGGCCAGGGTCCACGGCCGGCCCGGGGCGTCGTGCATGGCGCGCAGCACCGGACCGACAGTGTCGTCGCTCAGCGCCCGGTACCAGCCGGGCGCCTCGGCCTCCGGCTGGTCGAACCAGTCCCGAACCGTGCACACCAACAACCAGTCCAGCAGGCGGTCCAGCACCACCTGCCGTCCGGGCCGACCCGCGTCGAGCTGGGCGTCCAGGTAGTCGCGCAGCGCGGCGCAGTCCTGGTCTTCTGGCACGACGAGGACCGGCGGCAGCGCGCCCAGCAACCGCTGAGGCACCCGACCCCGGACGTGGTACACCCCGACCAGCAGCACGGGTCGGACGGTGTGATCCGCACCCACCGGGTCGAGGACCCCGGTCTGGCCGCGCCGGACGTCGCGCAGTTCCCCGGGCTCGAAGCTCGACCGGGGCTCGGCGGAGAAGACGAACGGCGCCGGCCCGCGCACGATGGCCGCCTCGCCGACCCGGACCAGGCGAGGCTTGTCGCTGTCCGGATGCGAGATCCAGCCCTCGCCCCGCATCGGAACGCAGAGCGTCAGCGGGGCGCCGTCGGTGAACCGCAGCGCCCACGGCGGCGTCAGCACCGACCGGCCGAATGCCGCGCCGTCGGCGTGCAGACCGCGCAGCAGATTGTCGAACGGGTCCATGTCACCGACGATAGATCGCGGAGGATGGACCGCGGACGATCGGACATGCCCGGCGTACGACAGGACATGTCCCGCCCACGACGGGGCGCGTTAACTCGTGGTCATGACGACGGACGCACCTTCGACACTCGTGATGGCCGGCACCGGTAAGACCGGTCGCCGGCTGGTTCAGACGCTGCGGGCGGCGGGTCACCACGCCCGGGCCGCCTCTCGCTCCGGTGAGGTGCGCTTCGACTGGTCGCGGCGGGACACCTGGCGGCCGGCCGTGGCGGGTGCCTCTGCTGTCTATCTGCTCGCTCCGGAGGACCCGGCGCTGGCCACCGACTTCGTGACGCAGGCAGTCGACTCCGGTGTCGGCCGGATCGTGGCGCTCTCCGGGCGCGGAATCGACCGGGTCAGTGACTTCTCCCCCGGTATGCTCGCCGCGGAAGAGGCGGTGCGGAGGTCCGGCATCGAGTGGACGATCATCCGGGCGAACAACTTCAGTCAGAACTTCAGCGAGGACCTGTTTCGCCAACCACTGCTCGATGGTCGGCTGGCCCTGCCGATGGGGGCCACGCCCGAGCCGTTCGTCGACGCCCAGGACGTCGCCGACGTGGCGGCGACGCTGCTCACCTCGCCAGGTCACCACGAACAGGTGTACGACCTGTCCGGCCCCCGTGCGCTCACCTTCGCCGCAGCGGTGGCGACGATCGCGCGGGTGACCGGCCGCTCGATCCGCTATGTGGAGCTCAGCCCGGAGCAGTACCACGCCGAACTGCTCGCCGAGGGCTTTCCGGCGGAGGCGGCCACGGCGCTGAACGCCCTGTTCGGCGGGATGCGGGCGGGCCACCTCGCCGAACCGACCGACGGAGTACGTCGGGTTCTCGGACGGGACCCGCTCGACTTCGACACCTACGCCACGCGGGCCGCTGCGGCCGGCGCGTGGTCGTAGTCCGCCCGGCGGGCGGCATGAGAGCGGGGTAACAGGTGATCTGCCCTCGTACCGCGAGCACCCCGACGTACCGTGAGATCGTGCCGACGAGAGAGACACTCACCAAGGCTGACCTCGCCGAACTTCGCCGCTCGGCGCTCGGGACGGCGAATCCGCTCGGTGTCGCCGCCGACCTCGCGGAGGCCGTCGAGCAGGGCCGGTTGGAGGACCCGGACGATGCCGGGGACGCGCTGACGCTCGCCGCCGAGATCGCGGAGATCCGGGCCAGGCCCGAGGCCGCGCTGCGGTACGCGGAGCAGGCCCTGACGGCGTACCCGTCCGCCGATGATCCTCGGGCCGGGTTCGCCCGCGCGCTGCGGGCCCGCACGCTGTTCCGGGCCGGCGGTCACGACGACGAGGCGATGGCGGAGTTGACCGCGTTGCGCCCGTTGCTGCTCGTGCAGCCCGACGCCCCCGCCTACGTCAGTGCCGCGCTGGACGCCGGTGGGCGTTCGGCAACCGCCGAGACGTGGCTGAGCGAGGCGGTCGACACGCTCCTGAAGGAGCATGCGACCGCCGCGTCCGGGCCGGCCAGCACCGCCATCGACCCGGTGGTCGATCTCGGTCCGCCGGACGCGCCAGGTGTCGCCTTCTTCCTGTTGCAACAGCGCCATCGGGTACGACGCAACCTGAACCTGCCGCACGACCGGCAGGACGACCTGGCGGACCGGCTGGAGACCCAGCTCGTCCGTCGGGCCGGGGAGCGCAGGGACGCCGAGTCGGATCTGCTCTTCTGGCCGCGGGCCGAGTTCGATCGCCTGCTCGCCGAGCATCCCGCCCTCGCCGACGTCTATGGGCCGGACTGGGACGCGCACCGGGGCCGGCTGGAGACGGAGCTGGTTCGGCTGCGGGGTGCCGGTCAGGCCGGTTTGGGCGTGTTCGGCGCGACAGTGGCCGGGTTGACCGCGTTCGCCGGTCGACGTGACGGCGATCCGGCTGACGCGGCGGTCCGCGCGGGCTACGCGGCCGAGGTGTCGGCGCGGCCCAGCGCGCGGATCGCCTGGCCGCCGGAGCGCAACGACGCCTGCTGGTGCGGGTCGGGCCTCAAGTACAAGAAGGACTGCCTGCCGCGCTCGCGGAGCTGACCGCGGCGGTCATCGCGCTGCGCTGGCCGACCTGGCCCGGAGTAGCGTTCCTGACGGCTTTCACGTTGATAGCCGTTAGGAGAGCCTCGTGCTGGTCATCGCGCACCTCAGTGACACCCACCTCGACAGCCATCCCCGGTCGGCCGAGCGGACCGCCCGGGTCATGGACTATCTGCACGGCCTGCCACGACCTGTCGACGCGATCCTGATCACCGGGGACGTCGCCGACAACGGCGAGGTGGCCGAGTACGAGACCGCCGCGAAGCTCTTCGAATCCCCGCTGCCGGTCATGGTCTGCCCCGGCAACCACGATGTGCGCGCCGCGTACCGCAAGGGTCTGCTCGGTGACGACCGCGGCGGCACCGGCCCGATCAACGCCCGCCACGACGTGGCCGGGGCGGTCTTCCTCCTCGCCGACTCCTCCGTGCCCGGGGCGGACGACGGTCACCTGGACGAGGAGACGATGGCCTGGCTCGCCGACGAGTTGGGTTCGGTGCCGGCCGGGACACCCACGTTCATCGCCCTGCATCACCCGCCGGTGGTGCTGCACCACCCGGTCATCGACCCGATGCGGCTGCTGCCGGCCGACCCGCTGGCCGCACTCGTCGCCGCCCACCCGCAGGTCGTCGCCGTGCTGACCGGGCATTTCCACACCGCCGCCGCGAGCACCTTCGCGGGCCGTCCACTGCGGATCGCCCCGGGTGTGGTCTCCACCCTGCGGATGCCCTGGGAGGGCGACGGCCCGTTGACCACCCAGACCCAGCCGCCCGGCGTCGCGTTCCACGTCTACGACGACGCCGGCCTGCTCACCACCCACTACCGGGTGGTGGTCTGAGGATGCAAGGGGTCGCGGTGCTCGGCTTCCTGGTCGCCGTCGCGCCGATCACCGCCACGCCGGGCGCGAGCCTGACCCTGGTCGTCTCGCGGGTCACCACCGGCGGGCGGCGGCAGGGCTGGTGGGTCATCCTGGGTACGGTCACCGGGCTCTACGTGCACGCCACGCTGGCCGCTGTCGGCCTGGCCGCGCTGGTGCTCCGATCGTCGCAGGCGTTCTGGGTGGTCAAGCTGGTCGGGGCCGCTTATCTGGTCGGGCTCGGGCTCTGGATGCTCTGGTCCGCGTCGCGCCGTCGCCCGGAGGCGGAACGGCGACCGACGGTTTCCGCCCGGAGGTTGCCCTGGCGCGTGGACCACCCGTACCTGCAAGGGTTGCTCGGCAACGTGCTGAACCCCAAGGCCGCCGCCATCTACCTCACCTTGGCGCCGCAGTTCCTCGAACCGGGCCGACCGGTCCTGCTGCCGATGGTGCTGCTCGCCACGGCGCACGCCGCGCTGCACACCTGTTGGCTCGCCGGCTGGACCTTCCTCTCCGGTGCCGCCGCCCGGTTGCTCCGCACCGCCTCGGTGCGACGAATGCTCGATCGGCTGACCGGCGTGATCCTGGTCGGCCTCGGCGTACGCGCGGCGACGACCTGAGTCACGTCGCGACAGGTGATCGATCAGCCGGGATGACACGCCCGCTTGGTACCGATAGCGTCCCGGTGTGGACGATCACCGTCCAGGCCGATGTCACCGGAGGAGACGCCGATGTTCGAGGAGATCATGGGCATCCCGGCCCACCCTCTGCTGCTGCACGCCGCTGTCGCGTTCGTGCCGCTGCTGGCCCTGCTGACTGTCGGCTACGCGTTCGTCCCGCAGATCCGGCCGCACACCCGGTGGGTGCTGGGTCTGCTGGCGGTGGGTGCGCCGGTCGCCGCCCTGCTGACCAAGCTCTCCGGCGACGCCTTCCTTGAGCGGATGCGCGCCGCCAACCGGGTCACCCCCGAGTTCCTGCCGAAGCTGGAGGCACACCAGGAGTTCGGTGACATAACGCTCTACGCCAGCATCGGGTTGGGGGTGGTGGCCCTGGCGCTGGTCCGGCTCGTCCCGCCGAGGGCCGCCGACGCCAGCGCGGACGGGCGACCCGCTCGGCCGCTGACCCTGGCGTTGCAGGTGCTGTCGCTGGTGGCCGCCGCCGTCACCGTGTATTACGTGGTGCGCACCGGCGACTCCGGGGCGAAGGCGGTCTGGGAGGGCCAGTGACGTTGGCCGGTGGTGCGGCCCGGCCGGAGCCGGGCCGCACCAGCGGGGTGACGGTCAGCCGGCGTGGTACGCCCGGATGATCGTCTGGTCGATTCCGCTACCGCCGTTGGCGGCGGCCTTCACCCGCAGCGAGACTGCCTGCCCGGAGGTGGCCTTCGGCAGCTCGACCCGGTAGCTGTCACCGCTGCCGGTGACCCGGGCCGACTTCCAGGTGGCGCCGTCGTCGGTCGAGGTCCAGACCTGGAACGACGTCACCTTCTGCGCCTTCACACCGTGCGCCTGCCGGACGGCCAGCTCGGCCGTTCCGTCGACCGGGTGGTTGTTGTGGTCCATCGGCAGGGCGTAGTCGACCGCGAGCAGCGGCAACGGCACGCTCCCGGTCCCGTCCGGGCCGGCGGACCGGAACGTCCACGATGTGTTGACCTTGGTGGAGATCGGGAGGATCAGGCTCGTGTCGACGTCGAGGGTCACCCGGTAGTCGGCCATCGACTGCGGAACGGTGAAGTCGCCGTACGGGCCGGACCGCTCGTCGACCAGCTTGCCGTCGCGGTACAGCGACAGCTTGCGCTTCACACCGACCGCCTCGCCCTGAAGGCAGTCGGCCCGCTGGTGCTGGTCGGTCAGCGTCACCATGTCCAGGTGCAGGTTGCCCCGGGACCGCGACGGCGCGGTGGCGCAGCTCCAGTCGGCGCCGGCCGGGTCGTCGTACCAGTCGGAGTGCAGCGGCTGCCGCGCCCAGACCTTGGACTGCTGGCTGCCCGGCCGGTACTGACGCGGCGCCTCCATGGCCCCCAGTCCGCCGTAGACACCCTGGTCGGCCCAGACGATCTCCGGTGAGAGGTACGACGTCCGGCTCGGCGGCATGACGCCCTCGTAGGTCTGGGTCACCGCCACCCCGTCAGGAGTGGAGCCCGTGCGGACCAGCAGGGTGTACATCTCCGGTGAGTCGGTCTGGTGGAACCGCTCGTCGATGCGGGCCAGTCGGGCCTGCTCGGCCCTGGTCACCCGGAACGACGGGTCGGCCGGCACGCCGTTGGCGTACTCGTGCACGATGTTGTAGCGGTACGGCTTCGCGGTGCCGGCCGGCGAGTCCATGTTGACGGCCGCCCAGCTACGCCGCGATCCGATGGTGGGCTTCGGGATCGCCACGCTGCGGACCGCCGTGGCCACGCCGAACCCGCTGATCTGGTGCCACCACGGCAGGCCGTTCACCGCGGTCTGGAAGGTGGTGACGTCGGTCCGGGTGGTCGTGGTGGCCGCCCCGTCGACGGTCGCCGTGACTGGCCGGGCCTGCGCCGGGTCGAGGGTCACGCTTCGGGGGGCGTGCACGTCCAGGTCACCCGCCGCGGTGAGGGTGCTCTCCTGCACGTCGCTGTCGACGTAGTAGGCGACCGACGCGCCGAGCACCGAGTACCGGCCTGCCGGCACCCGCAGGGTGAAGGTCTCACCGGGCGTGCCGCCGCCCCCGCCGTAGAACAGCAGGGGGTCGGTGAGGTTGGCGACCATGAGGTTGATCCAGGTGTCCGCGCCGTCCCGCAGGCCGGGCATCGGCTTGGTGTGGATCGTCAGGTCGTAGCTGGGCGGCTCGACGTAGAAGCTCACCGGGGTCGTCGCGACCAGCTTGCGGCCGGTGCGGGCGGTGACGGTGGCCAGGTAGAAGCCCGGCCGGCTGCCCAGCGCCGCGCGGTTGATCCGCAGGGTCGCCGCAGCGGTGACGCCGCGCTTGAGTGTCAGCCGGCTCGTCGACAGCGACGCCGCGCCGCGCGGCACGGGCTGGCCGTCGTGGTTGACGATCGACACGTCGAGATCGAGAACGGCAGTCGACTCACCGGTCCAGCTCAGCTTCGTCTCGTTGGTCCCGGACTGCGGGTACGCGAACGTGCCGAGGTTGACCACCGGCTGGTCGCTGGTCGGGCCGCCGAGGGCCCGGGCCGCGTTGAGCCGGCCGGCGCCGACGGCGTACGGGTCGATGCCGGTGAGCGGGTCGGCGGCGCCGACGAGGGCGGCCTTGAGCCGCTCTCCGGTCCAGTCCGGGTGGCGCTGGGCGAGCAGCGCGGCGGCGCCCGCCACGTGCGGGCTCGCCATCGAGGTGCCGCTGATCGCCTCGTAGTACCTGTCGATCGGGTCCTGGAGGTTGGTGCCGGCGGCCCGGGCGGCGACGATGTCGACACCGGGTGCGACGAGCTCCGGCTTGGCCACGTTGCTGGTGACAAGCGGTCCCCGGCTGGAGAAGTCGGCGAGCTTGTCGTCGCGGTCGACGGCCCCGACGGTGAGCGCGGTGGCGGCCGACCCGGGCGAGGAGATCTGCGCGCCGCTGTTGCCCGCGGCGATGACGAACAGGGCGCCGGTGGACTTGCTCAGACCGTCGACGGCGAGCGAGAGCGGGTCGGTGCCGTCGTCCGGTGCGCTGCCGCCGAGGCTCATGTTGATGACGTCGGCCCGGGTGGCGGCCCACTCCATGCCGGCGATGATGCCGGAGTCCTCGCCGGAGCCGTGGTCGTCGAGAACCTTGCCGATCACCAGCTTGGCGTCCGGTGCCACGCCACGCCGCTGACCGTGTGCGGCAGCGCCGGTGCCGGCGATTGTCGAGGCGACGTGCGTACCGTGGCCGTTGTGGTCGACGGCGTCACCACCCTCGGCGGTGAAGTCGGCCCGCTCGGCGACCCGGCCGACCAGGTCCGGGTGGGTGAAGTCGGCGCCGGTGTCGAGCACCGCGACCCGGACGCCCTTGCCGGTGTAGCCGGCCTTCCAGGCGTCCGGCGCGGCGATCTGGCCGAGGTTGCGGTCCAGGCCGGCGGGTCGCCCACCGCCGGTCAGGGCGGTGGCGTGCACCTTGCGGTCGAGCCAGACCTTCTTCGCGCCGGCGAGCAGCGAGTTGGTGGCGAGCTTCGCGGTGGCGGGGCTCTTCTTGGGTACGCGGCCGGCTACCGCGCCGATGCTGGGCAGCGGGAGCACGTCACCGAGCGCGGCCACCCGGGCGGACGCGGTGGCGGGCTGCACGATCAGCGGCAGCTCGGCGGAGTTGTCGTCGTCGTAGCCGTCGGCGATCAGGGTGGTGACGTCGAACAGGTCCGGGTCGAGGACCGGGCCGACCTGGGACGCGACGCGGGCGGGGATGACGTGCAGGTGACCGTCGGGGCCGCAGCTCTGCTGGATCACCGCGTTCTCGTCGACCGGCCGGATCGTGGCCTGCGGGCACCCCGAGCCGTTGCTGCGGACGGTCACCACGTCGCCGGTCAGCAACGTGACGGTGTGGGTCTTGCCGTCGACCGAGGCGGCGGGTGCGCCGGGTCGGTCGATGCCGCCGGCTGTGGCTGCGCCGCCCGGTAGGGCGGTCAGCGTCGTGGCCGTGACGGCAACCGCCAACAGCCACCGCGTTCTCCTGAGCATGGTGCTCCTCGTCTAATGTGGACGAAAGTGCCTCTTCGGGCAACTTCCCGCAAGATCATATGCAGGTCAACGATCTTCGGGGAGCCCTCGACGAGGAGGTTTTCACGCTCTTAACAGTGGGAGCACCCGCCGGCCGAGCAGGTCGATGCCGCCGTGCGGCGTCAACCCGTGCGGGGTGCCGAACTCCACCCGACTCGCCCCGGCGTCGAACACCGCCGCCGCCTGCCCCGCGACGTGCTCCGGCGTGCCGGAGAAAGCGAACAGATCGAGCAGGTCGTCGCCGATCAGCGCGCCGGCGAGGTCATCCTCCCGACGGCCGACGTGCTGCTGGAGCCGGGCCAGCAGCTCCGGGTCCACCTCGATCGTCGGGTCGAGGGCGGCCACCACCGCCAGGTACATGGCCACCTCCCGGCGGGCCACCCGCCGTGCCAGCGCACCGTCCTCGTCGACGACGGTGACCGCGCCGAGCACGACACCCGTGCCGTCCCGGTCCGCGACCGCAGCGTCGTCCAGCCAGGCACGCATCATCCGGGCCATCGCCGGGTTGGCCGACCCGCCGACCTTGACCTCGCCGGCGAACCCGGCCGCCGCCCGTGCGGTCTGTCGCCCCCAGGTGCCGACGAGGACCGGCACGTCGGCACGGGCCGGCGTGTACCGCAGCGACGTGCCCGGCGCGACAGTGAACTCCCCACCCTGGAAACCGCTGTCGTCGCCGGCGAGCAGCAGCCGCACGACGGCGACCGTCTCGACGATGCGCCGGATCGGACGGACCTGCGGCACACCGATCTCGTTGAGCCAGGTGCCCCGGGCCAGGCCCAGGTAGGCCCGACCCCGCGAGGCCAGGTCCAGCGCGGCCACCTGACCGGCGACCTCGACCGGGTGCATGGTGAACGGGTTGAGGCACGCCGCCCCCAGGCGGATCCGCCGGGTGTGCCGGGCCGCCACCAGCAACGGGAAGATCGGCGGTTGGTACATCAGGTCACCGAAGACCGACAGCACGTCGAAGCCGTGCCGCTCGGTCAACTCGGCAAGCTCCGCGTACTCGTCGGCGGACTTGTCGGACTGAAGGCCGATGCCGACCAGCCCAGCGCTCACGTCAGCTCCTCGGTGGGGATGCGCTGAAGGCCGGTCCGTTCGATGCGCATGATGAGCCGCTCGTCCGGGTCCGGACAGGCGACGTGGCTGTCCCGGGCCATCCAGTCCCCCTCGGCCAGCGCCCGCTGCTTCGCCGGCAGCAACGGCAGGCACGCTGCCAGGGCGTAGAGGCAGAAGTGCCCGCCGGCCGGGATGGTCACCCGATTCGACTCCGTCACGTCGAAGTGGTCGCCCGGCTTGAGGCCACACACCGAGCGGCCCTCGATCCGCTCCACCACGACCCGCAGGTCGTACAGGTCGGTGGTGGGTTCCTCGGCGCTCATCGGACGGCCTCCGCGTGGTGGTGCACGATGCGCCAGGAGTCGTCCTCGCGGCGCAGGACGTCGGTAACCCGGAAACACTCGTCCGGCCGGCTGTCGGCGAAGCGGGCCCGCAGCACGTACCGGACCAGACCGGTGTCGCCCCAGCCGTCGGCACGCAGCTGTTCCGGCGCGACCGAGATCGGCGTCGCCCCCGTCGCCCGGGTCGCCCGCCGGTCCCGCAGGTCGTCCAGCGCGGGCAGGCCGGACAGCAGGCCGTCGGCGTCGGACTCCCAGAACGTCAGGTCGGGATGCAGATGCGCGTCGAAGGCCGGCCGGTCGCCGAGGCACCGGTACAGGTCGGTGATGGTGGTGGTGAGCTCATCGCTCATCGGCTGTCACTTCCGATCGGGTACGGCGGTGCGGGGGGTCAGGGCAGGTCGGCCAGGCGGGCGCGGAGCGGGTCCAGTCCCATGGGTCCGAGCGCCAACGCGGTGTGGTGGAAGCGTTTCCGGTCGAAGGCCGTACCCTCGCGCCGCTCGGCGTCCCGGCGGGCCTGCTGCCACAGCCGCGCGCCGACCTTGAAGGCCAGGGCCTGCGCCGGCCAGCCGAGATACCTGTCGACCTCGAAGCGCGCGGTCTCGGCGTCCAGCCCGACGACACGGGTGAGGACGTCCACCGCGAGAGAAGGCGTCCAACGGCGTTCCTCGGTGAACCCGTTGCCGGCCGGGATCGGCAGCCCGAGGTGCAGACCCAGGTCGATGACCACGCGGGCGGCCCGCCACAGCTGACCGTCGAGCATGCCGAGCCGCTCGGCCGGGTCGGCGTACAGGCCGATCTCGTCGGCGAGACGCTCGGCGTAGTGCGCCCACCCCTCGGCGTACCCGTGCACCTGGCAGAGGGTGCGCTGCCACGGGTGCAGGGCGCCGGTGGTGAGGGTGACGGCGTGCTGGAGGTGGTGGCCGGGCAGCCCCTCGTGGCAGAGCGTCCCGACGTGCCGCCACACCGGCACCGTCGACGCGCCGGTGGGCACCGACCACCAGATCGCGCCGGGACGCGTCAACGCCGGGTCGGGGGGCGTGTAGTACATGACCCCGGACGTGGCGGGGCTGATCCGGCACACCACCCGGCGGGTGGCGGACGGGATGTCGAAATGGGTGCCGTCGAGGGCGTCGGTCAGCTGCTCGGTGCGCTGGCGCAGCCACTCCTCCAGGGCTGGCCCGGCCGCCACCCGCCCGGCCGGGTCGGCGTCCAGGGCCGCCCGCGCGGCAGCCACCCGCGAATGGCCCAGCTCACCCGCGACGGTCCGCAGCTCGGCGGCGGTGCCCGCCAACTCCGCCCAGCCGTACTCGTACACCTCGTCGAGGTCGACCGTCGCGCCGAGGAAACTGCGGGCGGTGACCCGGTACAGGTCGCCGCCCACACCGTCCACCTCGGAGGCCCCGGGTGCCAGCTCGGCACGGAGGAACGCAGCGAAACCGGCGGTGGCGGCGGTCGCCAGCCGCGCGCCCCGGTGCAGCCGAGCGGCGACCGGGCCGTCGGGGCAGCCGTCGACCAACCGCCCGTAGAAGTCGGCGGTGGTCCAGGAGGTGCACTGGTCGGCGACCACGAGCACCTGGCGGCGGGCGACCAGTTGTCCCTGCCGCGCCGACCGGCGCAGCGTCGCGGCGTACCGGTCGAGGGCGTCGGGCACCTGGTGCAGGTGGTCGGCGACCACCGCCCAGTCGTCCTCGGTGTGCCGGGGCAGATTGTCGAAGAGCTGCCGGAGCAGGTGCACCGGCGTGGCCAGTGGGGCGAGCAGTCGGGTGGTGAAGCCCGCGTCGTACAGGTCGACCTCACTGGCCAGCCGGTCGAGCAGTGCCCCGGCCAGGGACCGCTCACCGGGGTCGTGAGTGGTCGCCGCGGCGGCGGCCGTCGCGGTGCGTCGGGCCAGCTCGGCGCGGGCGTCGAACCCGTCCGGTGAGAGATCCGGGACGTGCGACCCGGGGGTACGCCCCACCGCCTCGGCCGCCTGCGGGTCCAGCTCGGCGAGCGCGTCGAGGTACCCGTCGGCGACCTGGGTGATGCTGCTCATCGCGGCACGCCGAACCGGCCGTTGTCGTCGCGGTACGCCACCCCGCCCTTCATCACCGCGTGCAGGGTGCGCAACGCGGAGACCGAGCGGGTCGGGTCGTCGCGCAGCACCAGCAGGTCGGCGTGCCTGCCCGCCTCGACGGTGCCGAGGGTGTCGGCACGACCCAGCCACTGCGCGGGGCGGGTGGTGGCGGCCTTGAGCGCGTCCGCGACCGGCATCCCGGCGTCCACCATGAACTCCAGTTCACGGACCGTCGCGGTGGTCTCGTCGTAGCCGGCGTGCGGGGGCATGTCGCTGCCCAGTGCGATCGGCACACCGTTGCGGATGGCGTGCTGGAGGCTCTCCCAGTGTCGTGGACCGGCCGCGAGGGCCCGGTCCATCAGCCAGCCGGGCACCCCGGAGTCGCGGAAGAACTGCTCACAGCGGCTCACCACGATCGTCGGCACGTACCAGACACCCCGCTCGGCCATCAGCCGGGTGACGTCGTCGGTCAGCTCGTACCCGTGCTCGACGCAGTCGAGGCCCAGCTCGACGGCGCGGCGGACCGAGTCGGCCGGGCCGGCGTGCGCGGTGACCTTGCGCCCCCAGTCGTGTGCGACGCGGATGACAGCGGCCATCTCGTCGTCGAGCAGCTGCGGGGTGTCGATCGCCTCGTGCTGGCCGGCGATCCCGCCGGAGATGCAGACCTTGATCAGGTCGGCGCCGGCGCGGAGCTGTTCGCGGGTGGCCCGCCGGAACCCGTCCGCGCCGTCGGCCTCCAGGGCGTCGGCGTCCCAGCCGTGCCCGCCCGTGCAGCAGAGCGCGTGCCCCGCGGTGAAGATGCGCGGGCCGTCGACCGCGCCGGCCTCGATCCCCCTGCGCAGGGCGAAGTCGGCGTACCGGCTCTCCCCGACCAGGCGGGCGGTGGTGACACCGGAGTGCAGGGTGCGCCGGGCCGAGTCGGCCATCAGCAGCACCAGCTCCGCCAGGTTCGCGCCGTGCACAGTGTCGGCGAGGTGGCCGGGCAACCCCAGGGAGAGGTGGACGTGCATGTTGGTCAGACCCGGCATGACGTGCTCGCCGCCCAGGTCGACCACCCGGGCCGCGCCGGCCTCGGCGAGAACGTCGTCGACCTGACCGACGGCACGGATCATCCCGTCGGCGTCGATCCAGATGCCGCGATCCGGTTGGAGGGCGTCCTGGACACCGTCGTAGAGGGCGAGGTTGACCAGGACCTGTTCGGTGGGCATGCGCATGGGGCGTCCTCAGAGTGAGCGCGCGGCGGTCGGGGCCGTGGCAGGGTCGGTGAGCCAGCAGGCGACGCTGCGGCCGCCCAGGTCGACGGTGGGCGGCTGCTCGCCGCAGGGCGCGAACGCGTGCGGGCAGCGTGGCCGGAAACGGCACCCGGTGGGCGCGTTGGCCGGGTCGGGTACCTCCCCGGCGAGGATGGCGGGCAGGCGCGGGGTGGGCCCGATCTGCGGCACCGCGTCGATCAACGCCCGGGTGTACGGGTGTCGTGGCTCGCGCCACAGCTCGCGGGTGGGTGCGGCCTCGACGATCCGGCCCAGGTACATCACGGCGGTAACGTCGGCGATCTCGTGCACCAACGCCAGGTCGTGGGAGATGAAGAGCATGCCCATGTCGAGGTCGCGGACCAGCCCGACGAGCAGGTTGACCACCTGCGCCTGGGACGAGGCGTCCAGCGCGGTGACCGGCTCGTCCGCGATGATCATGCGGGGTTCCGGGGCGAGCGCGCGGGCGATCGCCAGGCGCTGCCGTTGACCGCCGGAGAACTGGTGCGGATACCGCTGGGCGGCGCTGGTCGGCATGGCCACCCGTTCGAGCAGCTCGTGCACCCGGGCTCGGCGGGCCGACCCGGTGACCGCAGCCGGCACGCCATCGAGGAGTTGAGAGCCGATGGTGCGCCGGGGGTTCAGCGAGGCGTACGGGTTCTGGAAGACCATCTGCAGGCCGACCTCGGCACCGGAGCGGGGCCGCCAGCCCAGCGGGGTGACCGGTCGGCCGGCGTACTCGACGGTGCCGGCGCTCGGCGCGCTGAGCCCGACCGCGACGCGGGCGAGTGTGGACTTTCCGCACCCGGACTCGCCGACCAGGCCGACGATCTGGCCGGGCGACACCTCCAGGCTGACCCCGGCGACGGCCCGCACCCGGCCCCGCCCTCGGGAGCGGTACTCGACCTCCACGTCGGTGAAGGACAGTCGCGCGGGCGCTGTGGTGTTCACGCGGCCACCTCCAGGTGCGGACGAACCACGCAGGCCACCGACCGGTCGACTCCGGCGGGGGTGAGCGGGGGCGGGGCCTCACCGCAGGACGGTTCGGCGTACCCGCAGCGGGGTTGGAACGGGCAGCCGGGCGGCGCCTCGCCGGGTGCCGGCGGCGCGCCCGGGATGGGCCGCAACGTCCCGCCGTTCTGGGTGCCGTGCGGTCGGGCGCCGAGCAGCGCGGCGGTGTACGGGTGGGTGGGGGCGGTGAGCAGGCTGCCCGTCGGGCCGGTCTCGACGACCCGCCCGGCGTAGAAGATGTAGCCACGGGTGGTGAGGGCGCTGAGCACCCCGAGGTCGTGGGTGATGAACGCGACGGCCAGCCCGGTCTCGGCGCGCAGCCGTTCCAGCAGGGCGAGGATGCCGGCCTGCACTGTGACGTCGAGGGCGGTCGTCGGTTCGTCGGCGATCAGCAGTCGGGGCCGGGCGGCCAGCGCGATGGCGATGGCCACCCGCTGCCGCATCCCGCCGGAGAACTGGTGCGGGTACGCGCGCAGCGCCCGCTCCGGGTCCGGGATGCGGACCTGGTCGAGCAGCTCCACAGCGCGGCGACCGGCAGCGCGACGGTCCATCCGCAGGTGCGCCCGCATGTGCTCGGTGAGCTGCCGTCCGACGGTGAGCATCGGGTGCAGGGCCGCGCTCGGGTCCTGGAACACCATGGCGATGCCCGCGCCGCGGACCCGCTGCCAGCCCCGGGCGTCCAGGCCGAGCAGTTCGGTCCCGGCGTACCGGGCCGAGCCGGTGACCGCCGCCCCCGGGGGCAGCAGCCCGAGCAGGGTCTGCGCGGTGAGGCTCTTGCCGCAGCCGCTCTCCCCCGCGATGCCCACCAGCTCACCCTCGTCGACGGTCAACGACACGTCGTGCAGGATCGGCAGCGGGCCACGCGGTGAGGGCAGGGTGACGGCCAGGGAGTCGACGTCGAGCAGCGGTGCCACCTCAGCGTCCCTTCGTGTAGCGGGGGTCCAGCCGGTCGCGCAGCGCGTCGCCGAGCACGTTGAAGGCCATCACCACGGTGAGGATGGCGAGGCCGGGGAACACGCTGACCCACCACATCGACAGGTCCTGCGCGCCGAGGGCCACCATCGAACCCCACTCGGCGGCCGGCGGGCGCGGGCCCAGACCGAGGAACGACAGGGCGGCGAGCAGCAGCACCGCGTTGCCCAGCTCCAGGGTGGCCAGCACGATCGCCGGGCCGATGCTGTTGGGCAGCACGTCGCGGCGCAACGCCCGGATCGGCCCGACGCCGAGCAGGCGGGCGGCGTTGAGATAGTCGTCGCCGCGCATGCTCAGCACGGCGCTGCGGATGACCCGGGCGTAGACCGGCCAGGAGACGATGACCAGGGCCAATACGGCGTTGCGGGTGTTCGGGCCGAACGCCGCCGTCACCGCCATGGCCAGGATGATCTGCGGGAACGCGAACACCAGGTCGGTCAGGCGCATCAGCGCCTCGTCGACGAACCGGCCGACGTATCCGGCGACCAGCCCGAGCAGCCCGCCGACCAGCAGGGCCAGCGAGACGATGGCCAGGGCCAGCGGGATGGACAGGCGGGCGCCGTGGATGACCCGGCTGAGGATGTCGCGGCCGAGCGAGTCGGTGCCGAACCAGTGCGCCCCGGACGGCGACGCGTACGTGTCGGGGCTCTGCGCCAGCGGGTCGTACGGTGCGAGGACGTCGGCGAGCAACGCCAGCAGCAACCATCCGCCGAGGATGGTCAGCGCCGCCACGGTGATCGGTTGACGCCACACCGGTCGGCTGCCCGAGCCGCCGCGCAGTCGGCCGAGCCAGCGGCGTCGGCCCAGGGCCCGTTCCGCCTTCGGGTCTGCAAGTGTCGTCATGACAGCCGGATCCTCGGATCGATGAGCCCGTACAGCAGGTCGACGGTCAGGTTGACAAGCGTGTAGACCAGCGCCACGAAGAGGCTGACACCAAGGATCGCGGGCAGGTCCAGCGCCGTGGCGCTGCGGTACGCGTACTGGCCGACGCCGGGCCAGCCGAAGATGCTCTCGACAAGCACCGTCCCGGAGAGCAGCGAGGCGAACGCCAGGCCGGAGACGGTGACCACCGGGACGAGGCCGGCGCGCAGCAGATGCCGGCGCAGCACCACCCGGGTCGGCAGGCCCTTGGCGTACGCGGCCCGGATGTAGTCCTGCTGGAGCACCTCCAGCATCGCCGAGCGGACGAAGCGGACCAGCATCGCCACCGTCAGCGAGGTCAGCACGAGCACCGGCAGGGACAGGTGCTGGGCGGCGTCCCAGGCGACGTCCCACTGCCCGGCGAGTGCCCCGTCGACGGTGTACATGCCGGTGACCGTGGGCGGCGGGCTGAAGTCGGTGGACAGTCGCCCGCCGCTGGGGGCCAGGCCGAGTTGGTAGAAAAAGACGTACAGCACGACCAGCGACAGCCAGAACGGCGGGGTGGAGAGCCCGAGCAGGGCGCCGATCCGTACGAGCTGGTCCGTGAGCCGGCCGTTGCGGACCGCCGCGAGCATGCCGACCCCGGTGCCGATGAGCAGCGCCAGCACCATGCTCGGGAGGGCCAGCTCCAGGGTCGCCGGCACGTAGTGCAGCAGGTCGTCCAGGACGGCCCGCCCGGTCTGCTGGGAGTGGCCCAGGTCGCCGTGCAGCAGGTTGCCCAGGTAGTGCAGGTACTGGGCCCAGAGCGGCTGGTCCAGACCCCACTTCTCGCGGAAGGCGGCCACCGCGGCGGGGTCGTTGAGGGCCTGGTCGGAGAGGTTGGCGGTGACCGGGTCACCGGGGACCACGTTGACCAGACCGAACGTCACCACGGTGACGCCGAGCAGCAGGCCGGCGGTGACCGCCACCCGCTTGGCCAGGAAGGTCAGCAGTGGGTGGGCACCCCGGGGCCGGGACGCGGTCGTGGCGACCGCGCCCGGCTCACCGTCGTGGACTGTCGTCATGTCGTCGGTACTACTTGCGCCCGACCGCGGCGACGTCCACCTGCCAACCGGCGGCGGTGTAGTCCGCCCCGGTCAGGTCCGTGGTCGCCACGACGATGGAGGAATTGCTGGCCAGCACGAGGTACGGCGAGGACGCGTTCATCAGCCGCTGCCACTCCTGCATGGCGGTGGCCCGGCCGGCCAGGTCGAGGGTCTCGGTGACCTTCCTGCCGGCGGCCACCACTGCCGGGTCGGCCCGCTCGACCGTCCAGCCGGAGCGCAGCGCGGTCGCCTGGCCCGGTGCCATGTTGTTGATCAGTGAGTCGGCGACCGGGTAGTTCAGGCTCTGCGGGGTGAACCCGAGCGGAGACTTCCCGCCGCGCATCTCGTCGAGGAACGTGGTCAGCGGCTGCGGGTTGAGCTCCAGCTTGATGCCGGCCTCGGCGGCGTCGCCCTGCACCTTGGTCGCCACCGTGCCGAGGTCCACACCCTTGTAGGTGATGGCCGGGTAGGTGAACTTGACCGTCGGGTTCGTCAGGCCGGCCTCGGTGAGCAGCGCCTTGGCCTTGGCGACGTCCCGCTTGGACTCCTCGCCGGCCGGCAGCGCGCCCGGGAAGGCGGGCGCGACCAGCCCGGCGCCGGGGGCGGCGCCCTTGCCGTACAGGGCGGCGATCCCCTGGTAGTCGATGGCGGCGCGCAGGGCCTGGTTGAACTTCGGGTTCGAGGTGACCGCCGAGACGGCCGGGTCGGCGTTGAGGAAGAGGAAGTAGACGGTGTCCTGCACGCCGGAGGTCTGCAGGCTGCCCGGCAGGCCGTCGAGGAGCTTGCCGGAGATGTCCAGGGACACCTCGGCGGCCTCGGCGCGTTGCATGGTCAGCTTCTGGGTCTGCACATCCATGTTGCGCAGCACCACCCGGGAGAACTGCGGCTTCGTGCCCCAGTACTTCGGGTTGGCCTCCAGCACCACCTGCGACGAGGGGTCGTAGGACTTCAGCACGTACGGGCCGCTGCCGACGGAGTTGGTGTCCAGGTACTGCTGCGCGGTGTCGCCCTGGGCGGCGTCGGCGCCGTCGCGGGCGCCGTGCTCCTTGGCGACCTTGGAGTTGAGCACCGCTGTCGACGGCATCGACAGCACCACCGGGATATTCGGGTCGGGGGTGGCCGAGGCGACAACGACCGTGCTGTCGTCGGTCTTGGTCACGGTCAGGCCGCTGACGGTGACCGCGGGGCTGGCCTTGATGTTCTTCAGCCGATTGAGCGAGAACACGACGTCGTCGGCAGTGAGCGGGCTGCCGTCGGCGAACGTCACGCCCTGCCGCAGCTTGAAGGTGAACGTCTTGGCGTCCGGCGACGCCTGGTACGACTCGGCCAGCGCCGGGACCGGCTTACTCACATCCGAACCCTTGAAGGTGAGCAGGGTGTCGTAGAGGGCGTGCACGGCGGTCAGACCGGTTGCCTCGTAGACCCGGCCGGGGTCGAGGGTCTTGAGCACGAACGAGGTGTTCACGGTGAGGGTCTTGGCCGTGCCGTTCGCGTTTCCACCACTGCCGCCGGCGCTACAGGCGCTGACGGAGAGGACGGCCAGCGTCGCCAGAGCGGACGCTCCGGCGAGGAGCCGGCGGGGAGACACCGACATGCTGTTCCTACCTTCGTATCGCGCGGCCCGCCGTGCGGGATCCGCGGGGCGTCGACGCCCGGCGGGCGACACCACGCATCGGCGGGGCCGATGGGATGACGGCGTCGCGGGCTTCTCGGGGGCGTCGTCTCGGGGTTGGATGTAGGCCGGACTGGGACGTCGTCCGGTTCGTCTTGACGCGGCCTTGTCTAGTGGTGTCGAACGTGGCCGCCTGTTGTTCAGCGATACTAAACAGACCCGTATAGTCAGGTCAATCAAGATTCAGCCACACTGTTTTTGGAACGAGGACACATGCTCGGTGACCGACTCCGCGACCTGCGTCAGCAGCACTCCCTCACGCTGCGTCAGCTCGCCACAGCGGCCGACGTGTCCCCCGCCCTGCTCAGCCAGATCGAGAACGGCGCCACCGACCCCAGCCTCTCCACCCTGCGCAAGCTCGCCCAGGTCTTCGACACCTCGATCGCCGAGCTGTTCTCCGAGCCCGAGGCGCCACCGGTGCACGTCAGCCGCGTCGGCGCCCGGACCAGGCTGGCCGCGCCACCCGGCCAGATCACCTACGAACGACTCACCCCCGGCCGCGGCGACCTGGAGGTGCTCCAGGCCCACCTCGCGCCCGGCGACGCCAGCTCCGCCGAGCCGTGGGCGCACCCGTCGACCGAATGCGCGATCGTCATCAGCGGCGCTGTCGTCGCCGAGATCGGCGGTGAGTCGTACACCCTCACCGCCGGCGAGTCGGTCACCTTCGACTCGCGCCTCGCGCACCTCTACCGCAACGCCAGCGACCAGCGCGCCCACCTGATCATCGCGGTGACGCCACCGACTCCCTGACCGACCACGGTGGACAGCCGACGGGATCGACGGGACGCCTCGGCGGACCTAGCATGACCACGAATGGATCTTCGAGATTGGCCCCTGCCGACCCGGCAACCAGCCCAACCGAAGGGAGACGCGCATGCGTCGACCCCGTCATCTGGTCCTCCTGAGCCTCGGCGTGTCCGGCGCTCTGGTTCTCAGCGCAGCCCCACCCGCGGCTGCGGCTCCGCCCACGCCCACCACGCCCACCGGCATCGTGGTCAGCGACGGCATGACCCAACCGGTGTTCTCGCTCGCCGACGCGATCGAGGAGCGGGTGTTCGTCCAGACCCCGGTGGACACCGACCACGACGGTCGGCCCGACCGGGTGGCGATCGACATCTCCCGGCCCCGGGAGACCGCCACGCAGGGCTTCAAGGTGCCCGTCATCTTCGAGCACAGCCCGTACCGCAAGGGCACCTGGGGTGACGTGCCGTACCCGAGCGTGCTGGTCGACGACCTGCCGCAGAACGGCCTGACCGATCGCAACGGGCGTCGCGCCCTCGACGCCGGCGCGCAACGGGCCGAGGCGAAGGCCAACCTGCCCGGCTCGCTGGACGACTACTACGTACCCCGCGGGTACGCGGTGGTGCTCGGCCAGAGCGTCGGCACCGGCGACTCCGACGGCTGCCCGACCAGCGGGGACCAGGCCGAGACGCTCGGCACCAAGGCGGTCATCGACTGGCTCAACGGCAGGGCCAAGGGGTACGACGCCAATGGCGCCCCGGTCACCGCTGGCTGGACCACCGGCGCGGTCGGCATGACCGGTGTCTCCTACAACGGGACACTGCCCAACCAGGTGGCCACCACCGGCGTCAAGGGGCTCAAGACCATCGTGCCGGTCTCCGCGATCAGCAGCTGGTACGACTACTACCGGGCCAACGGCCTGGTGGTCGCGCCCGGGACGTTCCAGGGCGAGGACCTCGACATCCTGGCCCAGTACACCGCCGGGCAGGCGCGCGCCGAAGGGCCCTGCGCCGACGAGCTCGCGGACATCACCGCCAAGCAGGACCGGATCACCGGCGACTACTCGAAGTTCTGGCAGGATCGCGACTACCTCGACGCCCGCGACGTCAAGGCCAGCGTCTTCGTCGTGCACGGCCTCAACGACTGGAACGTGAAGACCGAGCACTTCGCCGGCTGGTGGGACCAGCTCGCCAAGCGCGACGTCCCCCGCAAGATCTGGCTGCACCAGGGCGGCCACGGTGGTCCGGGCAGCAGCGCGTCGGTGACCCTGCCCGGTGGGCAGACGTGGACGTACAAGCAGACCGAGAACCGCTGGTTCGACTTCTGGCTGTGGAACGTGCGCAACGGCATCATGGACGAGCCGACGGCGGTGCTCCAGCGCGAGGACCGCGCCTACACCACGTACGCCAACTGGCCCGACCCGGCGGCGCGGGAGGTCGGGCTGCGCTTCGCCGCGACCGACGCCACCGCACCCGGCACGCTCACCACCGGTAAGCCGCCCAAGGCGCGTGTCGAGCAGAGCTTCGTCGACGAGGGTCGGACCATCCACCCGGACACTCTGGTGTCCAACCCGGACACCGCGAGCGCCAACCGACTCGCCTACCGCTCCCCCGAGCTGACGCAGAGCGTGCGCATCTCCGGGCGTCCGGAGATGCGACTGCGGATGGCGATCGACAACAAGCCGGACGCGAACCTCACCGCGTACCTGGTCGACTACGGCCCGGCCGGGTCGACCGCAGCCCCGACCGTGGTGACGCGAGGTTGGATGGACCCGCAGAACCGCAAGAGCGTCGCTCGAACGTCGCCGGTGCGCCAGGGCAAGCTGTACGACTACCGGTGGACCATGGAGCCGAAGGACTACATCTTCCCGGCGGGACACCGGATCGGCGTGGTCGTCTTCTCCAGCGACCAGGAGTACACGTTGTTGCCGTTGGGTGGCACCGAACTGCGGGTCGCGCCGAACGACAGCGAACTGCGACTGCCGGTTGTCGGCGGGCGGAGCGTCCTCGGGTTCTGATTTCATCTTCGCGCTCCCGGGTGGGGCAGTCCGACACGTTCGGGCTGCCCCACCCGCGCGTGCTGCCCCGCCGGTGCTGCCCCGCGCGTGCTGCCCCTGCCCGGTCGAGGCGATCAAGGAGTTGTGGTGCCCGGCTTGGCCACGACGGAGCATTTTGTCACCCACCACAACTCCTTGATCGACGCCGACCGGGCGTTGACGAACAGCCACTCTCCTCACGCGACGGCGTTCAGGCCGGGGATCGAGCGAGCTTTCCGGTGCCCTGCCCAAAGTCCGCAAGGTCGTGCTCGATCCTTGATGTAGTGGTCTCGTGGCACGAGGAAGGCCCTGTTTCCTGGATCAAGCACGATCTTGCGACGGGTTCGCACTGCGCTGAGCTGGACCAGGCCGCACCACACGACGCGGCAACCTCAACGGGCCCCACCGCGCCACCCGGCAACCTCAACCAGGCCCGACCACACGACGCGGCAACCTCGACCAGGCCCGACCAAGCCGACGCGGAACCCCGATCAGGGTCGACCTCACGACGCGCCGACCTGTTGGTCAGTCCCGGTCCGGGGACACGAACGGTGCATGCAAGCATGATCCACTCGGCTTCCATGAAGTCGGGGCATCCTAGGCAGCGGGACACCGCGACTTCCAGGAACCCGAGTGGATCATGTTGGCCTGGCCGCCGTGTCGGGTTCGCCGGGCCGGCGAGGTGGGCGGTTTGTCGGGTTCGGTATCGCCTGTCGGGTGGTCGGGGCCACTCCGGCGGCGGAATCGGGGGCCGGGCCGGGTCGTTATACCTGGCAGACCACCGCAACAGCCCGGGTCACCCCGGGCCGGCCGCCGGAACAGCCGCCGGGAACACCCGGCAGGCCGCCACGGTTACACCCCCGCACGGCCGAGCGCCAGCACCACAACGGCCGGGCCGCCGCCGGGAACACCTGGCAGGCCGCCCCGGTTACACCCCGGAACGGCCGAGCAGCACAACAGGCCGACCCCCTGCGGGTAGGCGGAATGATCCGCCACCGGCACCGTTACACCCCGTCCCGACGCCGACCCCCTCGTTGCGGGTCGCCGGGCACGAACTTCCCCCCACCACCATTCACCCCCCGGTGTGGTGTGGGTATCCCCCTGAGGCAGAGGAGCACGCCATCATGCGTACCGATCTGATTCGTAAGACCGCCCTGACCGCCGCCGGCCTCGCGTTCACCGGCGGCGCCATCGCCGG
>NZ_JBEZEX010000024.1:0-12351 GCF_040649115.1 Micromonospora sp. NPDC049049
CCGGTGCCCGACGCCTGCCCCCGTTGGGGTGGCATAACGTCGGCTTGGACCGAACCCCCCCGCTGGGTGGGGTGGCCGAGTGGCCACCCCACCCCCGTCGCCAGATCGGGAGTGGTGACACCGCTGCGGTAGCCCTGTCGGGTGGCCGACAACAGGTGGGAAGGGCTGTGGAAAACTCGTGAAATCCTGTGGATAGCGCTGGATAGCGGCCTGACCGCCTGTGGACAACGATCGACCGAACGCGAAGGTGCGGTCACGATTCGTGACCATGAGCCGCACCGTACTGCCCCGCCCCACCCTGCTTCCCGGTCTCAACCGGCTCTGGCGGGACCGACACACCCTCCAGCTCGGCGTCGGCCCCGGGCCGGCCGCCCTACTGGAGTTGGCCAACCCCCGCGCCGCCCACCTGCTCGACCTGCTCGACGGCACCCGCAGCGAGCGGGCCGTGCTGATCCATGCGGCTTCCGCCCAGGTCAGCGCCGACGACGCGCGTACCCTGCTCGACACCCTGCGGGCCGCCGGCCTGTTGGTGGCCGCGCACAGCCTGCTCCCCCGCGACCTGACCGGCCCGGTCCGCGCCCGGCTCGCGGCGGAGGCCGGCGCGCTGGCCCTGGCCGCCGCCCGACTGCCCGGCACCCCCGCGCAGGTCCTGCGTAGGCGGCGGGCGGCCCGCGTCCTGCTCACCGGTGCCGGGGCGCTCGGCGGGCCGCTGACCGTGGCACTGGCCCAGTCCGGCGTGGGGCAGGTGATTCCCCAGCTCACCGGCTCGGTACGCCCCGTCGATCTGATCGGCACGGGCATTCCCGCCGCCGAACTGGGTCGGCCGCTCGCACCGGCGGTGCGGGCCGCGGTCAACCGCGTCGCACCCGGCACCGTCACCCGTCCGACCCGCGCCGGGCGGATCGACCTGGTGATCCAGCTCGGCACGGACCGGCCCCCGGCGCTGCTGGCCGCCGGTCTCGCCCAGCGTCGGCAGCCGCACCTGCTGGTCACACTGCGCGAGGGCGTACCGGTGATCGGGCCGTTGGTCCGCCCACCCGCCGGGCCCTGCCTGCACTGCGTCGAGCTGCACCGGGCCGACCGCGACCCGGACTGGCCCCGGCTCGCCGCGCAACTCGCCGCCGCCGACCCAGTGGCTGCCGCCACGACCGGCACGCTGCTCGTCGCCTGCGGGTACGCCCTGGCCGAGGCGCTGACGCAGCTGGACGGCGGCCACCCGGAGACGCTGGGCAGCGCCATGGAGATCACCGGCGCCGGCCGTTTCCGTCGTCGGGGCTGGCCGCCACACCCGGCATGTGCGTGCTCGCGAGGGCGAGTGTCCGCACCAGCCCAGCCGCAGAGCAGCAGCGGGGCCCTCCGGTCGGTAACAATGACCGGGTGACCGACATCCCGCGCCGCGCCGTGTCCCGCACCGCCAAGCTCGCCGCCCTGCCGCTCGGCTTCGCCGGCCGGACCGTTCTCGGGATGGGTAAGCGCGTCACCGGGCTGGCCTCCGACGTGATCTCCGCGGAGATTCAGCAGCGCACCGCCGAGCAACTGTTCAGCGTGCTGGGCCAGCTCAAGGGCGGGGCGATGAAGTTCGGCCAAGCGCTGTCGGTCTTCGAGGCCGCCTTGCCGGAGGAGATCGCCGCGCCCTACCGGCAGGCGCTGACGAAGTTGCAGGAGGCGGCACCACCACTGCCGGCCGCCAGCGTGCACAAGGTGCTGGCCGAGCAGCTCGGCCCCGACTGGCGGGACCTGTTCGTCGAGTTCAACGACGTCCCGGCCGCCGCCGCGAGCATCGGTCAGGTGCACCGGGCGCGGTGGCGCGAGCCGGGCGTCGACGAGTCGGGCGAACCGAACAGCCGCGACGTGGCGGTCAAGATCCAGTATCCGGGGGCCGGCGACGCCCTGCTCGCCGATCTCAAGCAGCTCTCCCGACTGGGCGGAATGTTCCGGGCCATCCAGCCCGGCCTGGACGTCAAGCCGCTCCTGGCCGAGCTTCGCGAACGGATCACCGAGGAGTTGGACTACGAGCTGGAGGCCGAGTCGCAGCGCACCTTCGCCGCCGCGTACGCCGACGACCCGGAGATCTACATCCCCGAGGTGATCAATGCCTCGCCCCGAGTGCTGGTCACCGAATGGGTGACCGGCACCCCGCTGGCCGACATCATCCGCGAAGGCACCGAGGAGGATCGGGACGAGGCGGGTCGGTTGATGGCCACCCTGCACCTCTCCGCGCCGCAACGGGCCGGGCTGCTGCACGCCGACCCGCACCCGGGAAACTTCCGGCTGCTGCCCGACGGTCGACTCGGGGTGATCGACTTCGGTGCGGTGGCCCGGATGCCGGAGGGCACCCCGGAGCCGATCGGTCGTATCGCCGCGACGGCGCTGCGCGGCGACGCCGACGAGGTCGTGGCGGGGCTGCGGTCGGAGGGGTTCATCGGCTCGGCCGAGGAGATCGACGCCGAGGGGGTGCTCGACTTCATCCGCCCCATGCTGGAGCCCATAGCGGCGGACGGCTTCCGGTTCACCCGGGCCTGGCTACGGGCCGAGGCGGGTCGACTGGCCAGCCCTCGCTCCCCCACGTACCAGCTGAGCAGGCAGCTCAACCTGCCACCGTCGTACCTGCTGATCCACCGGGTGACGCTCGGGTCGATCGGGGTGCTCTGTCAGTTGGAGGCGAAGGCGCCGTACCGAAGCATCCTGGAGCGCTGGCTGCCCGGTTTCGCCCCGGTCGCCTGACCGTCGAGGCCCGGGGCGGCTGATCACGTCGAGGCCCGGGCGGCTGATCACATGGGGAAGGGCGGGTGCCAGTCGGCACCCGCCCTTCTGCGTGGGGTGGTACTAGAGAACGCCCAGGTCGCGGGCCGCCTGGTTGCGGCTGGTCATGGCGACGGTACGGGCGGATCGGGTTGCCTCAGTGCTCGTGGTGGTACGACCGGCCTGAGGCCGACGCATTCGAGCCCGGGACAACGCTTCGTGGAGTAGTTGCATCTCAAAGGCTCCACTCGGAACGTTCAACATCGTTTTCTCACTCACTGCCGGTGTGCCACCGGCGTAGTTGGAACGGGTCGGGAACATGTCAGGCTGCCAGCCGGACCGCGCCACGCACCTCCGACAGCCCACTGGCCGCCAGGCGCGCCTCGGCCTCGACCCGAAGCTCGGCGTCACGGGCGACGTCCTCCTTGCGCGGACGGCCACGGGGCCGCTTACGCGGGACAACCGCGCCACGCTCAAAGATCTCGCCGCCCCAGACGCCCCACGGCTCCGCTCGCTCAACGGCTCCAGCCAGGCATTCGACACGCAGCGGGCAGTCCCCGCAGAGTGACTTGGCCAGCTCAAGCTCGGTGGGCGAGTCGGAGAACCACAGGTCGGGGTCGAACTTCCGGCAGGGCAGGTTCGCCTCCATCTCGACGCTCATGTCGAGGGGGGCCAACGCCAGACTCATCTCCCGGTCACCTCTCTCTCACTTCGATCTCGTGGATCGCATTCCGACGTACTTACGGCGGGCAAAAAACTGAGGCCGCGGATCCCGGTAAGCGGGTTCCGCGGCCTCGAGGTGAGCCGGAGTCTGATGGTCAGACCGGTTTACCTCGAGGTGGAACGCCGCGGACATCCATGCGCTTCTTGGCGACCTGGATGCCATTGCCCGTGAAGCCACTGGTCCCCTCGACTCCAGCGGGCGCGACGGTCAGGGTCAGCTCGGCCTGAACCTGGTGCACCTGTGGAACCGACGGTCGTGCAGCCGCAAGGGCCACCCGGACAGCCGACAGCGGAGCGCAGACAGACGGCATCGCCGCCAGACGCTCATAGGTGAAGATCTTCACGGGTGCCACCTCCCTCACGTTCCTCGAATCGACTGGACCGACCTCGTGAGCAGCCGGAATGGCGCCGCTCGCGTGGTGTGTCCTGAGGCTATTCCTCGCGCCGGGGCGAGGGCAAACGAATTTACGACGAGATTTCGAAAGTTTTCTCCGGGCAGACATCGTCCACCCCGGCGCCGGCTACGAGGGCCAGCACCGACTCCCCGTAGAGGCCCAACTTGCGAGGACCGATACCGGCGATGGCGATCAGCTCCTCCGACCGGCCCGGTCGCCGCTCGGCCAGGGCGACAAGCGTCGCGTCGGTGAAGACCACGTAGGCCGGGACCTTCTGCGCACCGGCCACCCGCTGCCGCCACTCGCGCAGCCGTTCGTGCAGCTCATCGTCTATGTCGGACGGGCAGGTGGGGCAGCGGCCGAGCTTGCGGTCCGGGCCGGCGAGCAGGGTCGCGCCGCAGATCCGGCAGGAGACGATCTGGGTTCGTCGACGCTCGGGACCGCGGGCCGGACCGGTGCCGCCGGTCGCCCGTTCCGTGCCGCCGGAGCGGTCCAGTTGGGGCAGGAACCGCGACGGCCGCCGGGCCCGTCCGCCCGGCGAACGCGCCGCGGCGTACGACAGCCAGAGCCATTCCCGGGCGCGGGTGATCCCGACGTAGAGCAGCCGGCGCTCCTCCTCGACCTGTTCGACGGTCTTGGCGTAGGTGGTGGGCAGGGTGCCCTCGGCGAGGCCGACCAGGAAGACGGCGTCCCACTCCAGCCCCTTGGCCGAGTGCAGGGACGCCAGCGTCACGCCGTCCACAGTCGGCACGTGCTGCTGGGCGGCCCGGCGCGCCAACTCCTCGGTGAAGTCGGTGAGGGTGACCGGGCGCTCCACCGAGGCGGCCTCGCCGATCGGCACGACCTCGGGGGTGGCCGCGTACTCCTCGGCGAGCTGGACCAGCGCGGACAGCGCCTCCCATCGCTCGCGGGCGGCGCCGCCGGCCGGGGGCGCGTCCGGGGCCCAGCCGACGGCGGTGAGCGCCTCGACGACGGCGGCCGGCAGCGGTGTCTCCCCCGGGATCGAGCGGGTGGACGCCCGCAGCGCCACCATCGCCTGGCGCACCTCGGTGCGTTCGAAGAACCGCTCGGCGCCCTGCACGACGTACGGCACCTCGGCCTCGGTCAGCGCCTTCTCGTACGCCTCGGACTGCGCGTTGACGCGGAACAGCACGGCGATCTCCTTCGCCGGTGTGCCCGCGTCGATCAGCGACCGGCAGCGCGCGGCCACCGCGTTCGCCTCGGCCGGCTCGTCGGTGAAGATCCGCAGGTCCGGCTCGGGGCCGGGTGGGCGTTGCCCGCTCAACTCCAGCCGCAGGCGCGCCTCGGTGCCCCGGGCCTGGGAGATCACCGCGTTGGCCAGCCCGACCACCTGCGGGGTGGAGCGGTAATCACGGACCAGCCGGACCACTGTGGCGTTGCGGTGCCGGCGGGGAAAGTCGACCAGGTACGCCGAGGTCGCCCCGGTGAACGAGTAGATCGTCTGGCTGGCGTCGCCGACCACGGTCAGGTCGTTGCGGCCGGCCAACCAGGCGTCCAGCAACCGCTGCTGGAGTGGGTTGACGTCCTGGTACTCGTCGACCACGAAGTGCCGGTACTGGCTGCGGATCTGCTCGCCGACGTCCGGGTGCTCCTCGATGCCCCACACCGCGGCCCGCAGCATGTCCTCGAAGTCGATCACGCCGTTCGACCGTTTGAGCTGCTCATACGCGGTGAACACGTCGGCGACCTTCGTCGGCTCGTGCGGTGTGTCGCGCAGGGCCCGGGCAGCGGCCACCACGTATTCGGTCGGCTCGACCAGCGACGACTTCGCCCACTCGATCTCGCCGGCCAGGTCGCGGGCGGCGGCCCGGTCGGTACGCAGGCCGACCCGCGCGGCGGCGAGGGTGACCAATCGTACCTTGCTGTCCAGCAGTTCGGGCATGGCGCGGCCGGACAGCAGCCGGGGGGCGAAGTACCGCACCTGGCGCAGCGCGGCCGCGTGGAACGTCCGCGCCTGGACACCCTGCGCCCCGAGCAGAGTGAGACGGTGTCGCATCTCGGCGGCGGCCCGGGCGGTGAAGGTGACAGCGAGCACGTGGCGGGGGGAGATCTCCCCGGAGAGAGCCCGGTGGGCGATTCGGGAGGTGACCGCCCGGGTCTTGCCGGTGCCGGCGCCGGCCAGGATGCAGACCGGGCCCGCAGGTGCGGTCACGGCGGCGCGTTGCTCCGGGTCCAGCCCGGCGAGCACCTGTTCCGACGCTGAGTGAACCACCACAACCAGGAATCATCTCAGCTCCTCCCAGCGTTGCAGCGAACAGCCTCGGCTTGATCCCCAAGTCGCGGCCGGAGGAGTTGGAGGATCCGACCATGCTGACGATGTATTCCACCCCCTGGTGCGGCTATTGCCACCGGCTGAAGTCGCAGCTCGACCGGGAGGGCATCGGCTACGAGGTGGTCGACATCGAGCAGGACCCGAAGGCCGCGGACTTCGTGATGAGCGTCAACGGCGGCAACCAGACGGTGCCGACGCTGCGTTTCGCCGACGGCAGCGCCCTGACGAATCCCTCGATCACCCAGGTGAAGCAGCACCTGGAGACGCTCAACGCCTGATCCGCCGGTTCATTCTCGGTGCGCGGCCGCCCCACCCGGGGCGGCCGCTCGTCGTGTTCGGGAACGGGTCACGGTGACCACTGTCGGTGGGTGCCGGAAGCCCGGGCCGGTCGGCGTCCTCGGCGGGACGGCAGGGTGCCGGGAGCCCGGACCGGTCGGTGTCCTCGGCCGGACGGCGGGGTGCCGGGAGCGTCGGGCGGGTGGGCGGTGTCGGCGGGCGGGCCCCGGCCGGGGCGCTCAGGTGCCGGCCCCGCCACAGGTAGCTGCCGGCGGCCAGGGTGGCCGCCCCGACCAGCGCGAACAGCAGCCGGTAGTCCAGGAACCCGACCAGCAGGGCCCCCGCCCCGATGGAGACCGCCTGCGGCCCGCGGACCACCGCCTGGGTGGCGGCGGCGACCCGGCCGACCAGCGAAGGCGGCGTGCGGCGCTGGATCAGCGTGTGCAGACCCACCATCGTCAGCGGAAGCGAGACCCCGGCCAGCAGCACCGCCGCGAACCCGAGCCACAGATCGGGGAACGCGAGCGCGAGCGCGGCCGGAGCGAAGAAGGCGACCCCGGCGGCCAGTGTGCCGACCTCTCCGAGCCGGCGGACCAGCGTCGGTGAGAAGAGTCCACCGAGCAACCCACCGATGCCCTGCACTGTGAACAGCACCCCCACGAACGCGGCATCCCGGTTGAGCCCCTGGTCGACGTAGGCGAAGATGAGCGACTCGCTGAAGCCCATCACCAGTGACCCGAGCCCGTAGCCGAGCAGGGCCCGCCGCAGGGCCGGCTCGCCGGCCAGGTGCCGCAGACCGGCGCCCAGTTCGGCCGGCCACCGCAGCCGGACGGCCGGTGGCCGCTGCTGCGGCGTGGGCAGCGCGGTGACCACCGCCGCCGCGATCAGAAATCCGACCATGCCGATCCCGGCCAGCGCCCATCCGCCGAGCGCCGCGTAGAGCGCCGCGCCCACCAGCGGGCCGACAAGTCGAATCCCCTGACGTACGGTCTGCAGAACGCCGTTCGCCTCGGCCAGCAGCTCGATCGGCACCATCTCGCGAATGAGTCCACTGAGGGCCGCGCCGAGCGTGATGGACGAGAGTCCGTACAGGGCCGCCACCAGATAGACGACCCAGACGTCGCCCGCGTCGCGGACGGTGAACAACGGGGCGAGCAGGGCTGCGGTGACCACGTTCGCGGCCACGAAGAACGGTCGGCGCGGGTAACGGTCGACAACCCAGCCGACCAGCGGCGCCATCGTCATCGGCGCGATGACCGCGAAGATCGTGGCACCGGCCAACCCGTTCGAGCCAGTCAGCTCCTTGACCCAGATGGCGAGTGCGAGCAGCAGGATGGACTCGGCGGTCATGCTCGCCAGCAGACCGCCGAAGAGCAGGCGGAAGTCGGGTCGGCGCAGGATCGTGCGCATGGGTCCCTCCGGCGGAATGGCGTGCCCGGGTGGGCGAGGTCGACGGGCCGCGACCGCGGGTCCGTCGTCATCCGGCATTCCCGTGGTGCGATTTTCGCAAGACACGCCCTCGCCGGAACCTCCGACACCGGTCGCGCCGTCCATACTGACCGTGGGGGGCGAATTTCATACAGTTACCGTCGCGTCTGCGTCGGTCGACGGGAAAGAGGACACTGTGCCTCCTGCCGCACCCAGCCCGATCCTGCGTCGTCGCCGGTTGGGCATCGAACTGCGCCGCCTACGTGAGGCCGCGGGCCTCACCGGCGATCAGGTCATCGAGCGTATCGGTTGGGCCTCCGCGTCCAAGCTGTCCCGCCTGGAGAACGGCCGCAGCCGACCGGACCCGCAGGACGTCGGCGACCTGCTCGACCTCTACGGCGCCGACCAGGCACTGCACGACGAGCTGCTGGGCATCACCAACGAGGCCGGCGACATGCGCGGCTGGTTGAAGAACTTCCCGGTGATGACGCAGCAGCAGCGCGGCTGGGCCGAGTTGGAGGCGGGCTGCGCGGAGATCTCCGAGTACAACCCGGTGCTGGTGCCGGGCCTGTTGCAGACCCCCGGTTACGCCCAGCTCCGGATCGTGTCGGCCCGGCAGGTGAACGCGGGCGCGGGCGAGCCGGAGCCCGGCGACGAGCCGGAGACCGAGGTGCAGGCGCGGCTGGCCCGCCAGTCGCTGCTGACCCGCGAGCCGCACGCTCCCCGCTACACGGCCGTGTTGGAGGAGGCGGCTCTCGGCCGCCGGGCCGGGCCGCCGGAGGTGCTGCACGAACAGCTGCTCCAGCTCTGCGAGTTGGCGCTGCTGCCGAACGTGGCTCTGCACGTGCTACCCCGGGACACCCAGATCGGCGATTGGTACCTTCCGCCGACCGCCTTTTCGGTCTATCGGTTCGCCGATCCCCTCGATCCGGAGACATTGGCCATCGAAGGTGGCTTCACCGACGTCATGTCGACCGAGGCAATCACGCTAAATCGCTATAAAGTGGTGTTCGAGTGGCTATGCAAGGCGGCACTTAACGCCTCGGACACCCTCTCCTGGCTGATCGAGGCGACGGGACGGCTGACCGAGGCAACGCCCCCATCCACAGTGGCGTTCGGTCCGGCAACGGCGCCGACCCAACGCCGCCGGGAATCGGGGCGACTGACGGACCGGTGATCCACGGGGGACCTGCCGTCGGGACGTGCGGCACCACTCGTCCCATCGGATCGCTGCACATCAGGAGCAGAACCATGAACGAAATCCGCAACACGCCGTCCGTCTCCGCCCACTCGTTGGCGGACGCCCCGTGGCGTACCAGCACACGCAGTCAGACCTCCAACTGCGTGGAGGTCGCCCCGCTGGCCGCCGGCCCGTCGGCGGTCGCCCTGCGCGACAGCAAGGACCGGGGCGGCCCGGTGCTGCTGTTCAACCGCGCGGGATGGCTGGGCTTCATCACCGGGGCGAAGAAGGGCCAGTTCGATCTGAACTGATCCGGTGACTGGTACGGGGCCGTCGGCGCACTGCCGGCGGCCCCGTCGCGTCGTACCGCAGGCTCGGTCGCTCCGCGACCCGCGACCCTGCTGAGCAGGCATCCGCCGATCGGACGAGGCTCGAAACCGATAGGCGCGTTTCAGTTGCTGCGACGAACACGGGGCGTAACATGGCCTCGAGTACGTGGAACTTCCACACTGGCTCATCCGTCGCGGTTCATCCGGAGACCCTCATGCGGTTCCTGATCGTTCGCACCGACATCCGCGCCGTCGCTGACGGGGACATCGCCGCCGCCTGGGCGGACGGCCACCGACTTCGCGACGAGACGACAGCGCCCGAGCCGCGCCGGCAGACCGTGCACGCCGAGAACCGGGACGCCGCGCTGCAACTGGCCCGCGCCCTGGCCACCGTCGGCGCGGTCCGCGCCGGCAAGCAACGGGTCAAGGTCCTCCCGCTGATCGAGTCGCGGCCCGCCTTCCGACACAGACCGGGCCGCGCCGGCACCTGATTCCACAGGTCGTCCGTCGTGGTCGGACCGGCTCCCCCGCCGCGTTTGATCGCACCCGCTGACCACGACGGCCCGTGTTCCCGGCCCGTGACCGCCGCGGCAACGGCGGCCACGGGTCGGGACCGTGCTCAGCTGTCGGCGTCCGTCCAGCCGTCCAGCCAGCGGTGAATGAGAAACAGCGCGATCGACGACGGAGGCGGCAGGATCAGCCGGGCCCCGTCGCCCACGTCCACCGTCTGCCCGGCCAACGCCGCCCCGATCTCCCGGCGGGAGAACCACCGGGCGTACGCGATCTCGGACGGGTCGACCCGCACCGGCTCGGCCGGGTCGGCGGTGGCCAGGAAGCCCAGCATCAGCGAACCGGGGAACGGCCAGGCCTGGCTGCCCACGTACCCGATGCGCTCGACGCCGATGCCCACCTCCTCGCGGACCTCGCGCAGCACAGCCGCCTCCGCCGACTCCCCTGGCTCGACGTAGCCGGCCAGGCAGGAGTAGCGGCGACCACCCGGGGTGCCCTGCCAGCCGGCGTTGTTGCCGAGTAGGCAGTGGCCGTCCGGGCCGTCCACGCCGTCGTGAACGAGCACGATCATCGCCGGGTCGGTACGCGGCCAGATCCGCCCACCGTTGCGGTCCACCCGGGACCAACCCGCCTCGTCCATCGCGGTCGGCGCGCCGGTACTCGTCGAGTAACCGTGCCGGGTGTGCCAGTTGACCAGCGCCAACGCGGTGGTGAAGATGCCGGCCTCCCGGTCGGCGAGCAGGTGACCCACCTCCCGGAGGTGGACCGCCCGGGTTCCCGGGATCGCCGGAAGAGGCGCGTCGACAGCGAAGACCGGCACACCGTCCGGCTCCACACCCAGGAACATCGCCACCGACTCCGACCCGGCGGGCACGTCAGCCGCCCCGAGCAGCACCAACGTCGGAGGCGACGTCTTGGTGCGGGCCAGCGTCCGACCCTCGTCGGTCGAGTCGAGCAGCAGCACCCGGGCGCGCAACCACGCCTCGGTCAACCACTGCGGGTCACCCCGCCGGTGCGCGGCCCGATCCAACGTGGACCGCGCCAACGGCGGCGCCGCCTCCCCGCTCACGCCAGCCCCCCGCTGCTGAGCCCCATGGCCTGCTCGCTCACGCCTGCTGCTCGGTCTGCACAGTGGTCAGCGCTGCCAGCCCCGGGGTCACCCGCTCCGCGTCGCCGAGCACCACGATCGCCGCCCGGGCCGGGGCCAGGTAGCGGGCCGCCGCCTGCGCGACGTCGTCGATGCTCGCCTTCGCCAACCTCGCCGCGTACTCGGCGAGAAAGTCCAGGCGCAGACCGTTGCCGGCGTACGCGCTGGTCAACGCCGCCAACCCGGCCTGGGTGGACATGCCGAGCTGGAGGGTGCCCAGGGCGTACTGCCGGGCCTGCTCCAACTCCTCGGGCTTCGGCGGCAGCGACGCCAACCGACCCAGCTCGTACGTCGTCTCCAGCAGCGCCGGGCCGGTGACCTCGGTGGCCACGTCGGCGGCGGCGACCAGCACCGACCCCGCGACGGAGTGCTCGATCACCGAGTGCGGGCCGTACGTGTAGCCCTTGTCCTCGCGGATGTTCTCCACCCACCGGGAGGAGAAGTAGCCGCCGAAGATCAGGTTGGCCAGTTGCAGTGGGGCGTGGTCCGGGTCGGTGCGCGACACCGCCGGCAGCGCGATCCGCAGCGAGGACTGCACTGAGCCCGGCCGGTCGACCAGCAGCAGCGGCCCCGGCTCCAGTGGCGGTGTCGCCGGCAGTTCGGCCACCCGCCCGGCACCCGACCAGCCACCGAGCGCCCGCTCGGCCGCGTCCAGTGCCTTCTCCGGCTGGACGTCACCGACCAGCACCAACTGCGCGCCGGTCGGGTGGACCCGCTCCGAGTGCAGGGTGCGCAGCGCCGCCGTTCGGACGGCACGGATCTGGCCGGGCTCCGGCGTCTGCGTCGCGTACGGGTGCCGGCCGTAGATCCGCTTGAGCAGCGCCTCCCGGGCCAGGTGCGAAGGCTGGCTCTGTGCCACCTGGATCCGGTCGACGAGTCGGTCCCGTTCGGTGGCCACCTCGTCACCGGGGTAGCTGGCGCCGGTCAGCACCTCGGCCAGCAGCTCCAGCATCCGGTCCAGACCGGTGACCAGGCCGGCGCCGGAGAGCATCAGCCGGTCCGGGTCGACGCCCGCGGAGAGCCCGCCGCCCACCTTCTGCAACTCGGCGGCGATCTGCACGCTGGACATCGACTCGGTGCCGGAGAGCATGGTCTGCGAGAGCATCGCGCCGCGGGCCAGGTGGACCCGGCCGAACGGCACCCAGAGCCGCAGTTCGACAAGGGGTACGGCGGGCCGGCGTACGGCGATCACGGTGAGGCCGTTGCGCAGTGTCCGCTCGGCCTGCTTGGGCACCTTGAGCTTGCGGTTCGGCCCGAGCGGCGGCAGCGTACGCGGGCCGGCAGGAGCAGTAGCGATACTCACTGTGTCACCTTCGTTCGCGACTGTG
>NZ_JBEZEX010000024.1:12449-110517 GCF_040649115.1 Micromonospora sp. NPDC049049
TGGGGCTCGCAAAACCGGCTCACTCCTCGCGCTCACTGTGTCACCTTCGTTCGCGACTGTGGGGCTCGCAAAACCGGCTCACTCCTCGCGCTCACTGTGTCACCTTCGTTCGCGACTGTGGGGCTCGCAAAACCGGCTCACTCCTCGCGCTCACCGAACGCCTCCGGCGATGACCTCGATGGCGGCCCGGCGCTCCGGGCGCAGGGTGGCCGCGGCGGCCCGGACCTGCTCCTCGGTGACCTCGCCGACCAGCCGGGGCAGTTCGTTGAGCAGACCCGGTTCGCCGCGTTGCTGCTCCAGCACTGCCATGCGTAGCGCCCGACCGAGCACCGCGTCGGTGTCCCGCAGCAGGTGGGTCGCCATCCGGGCCTGGGTGCGGGCCAGCTCGCCGTCGGTCAGCCCGTCGGTGGCCAGCCGGTCCAGTTCCTCGTCGATGGTGCGCAGCACCTTGTCCACGTCGCCACCGGGCGGCAGGTGCGCCTGCAACAGCAGCGCGGTGGGGTCGCGGACGTCGAACGGGTCGCCCATGAAACCGAGGTATCCGCCGAGGCTGGTCACCGTGCGGTCCCGCTGCACCAGTCGTTCGACCAGCCGCGACGCGTCGCCGTCGGTGAGCACCTCGGCCAACACCACGTACGGCAGGTAGCCGTCGAAGTCGGTGACCGGATCGGGCACGCGCCAGGCGCCGGCCACCGCCGGCAGCGGCGCCAGGGCGTCGGTGTACGAGGTGCGCCGCTCGGCGGTCAGGTCGGGCTCGGTGAAGTCGGGCCGTTGCGGTGCCGGCCGGGCCGGCACGTCGCCGAAGTGCCGGGTGACCAGCTCGGTCGCCTCGGCCACGTCGATGTCCCCGCTGACGGCCAGTACGGCGTTGCCGCTGGCGTAGTAGCGGCGGAAGAAGTCCGCGGCGTCGGCGACGGTCGCCGACTCCAGGTCGTCGAAGGAGCCGTAGCCGTCGTGGGCGTTCGGGAAGGTGTCGAACATGACCGGAGGCAGGGTCAGCCAGGGGAAGCCGCCGTACGGCCGGTTGAGCACGTTGACCCGGATCTCCTCCTTGACCACGTCGACCTGGTTACGCAGGTTCTCCTCGGTCAGCCGGGGGCCCCGCATCCGGTCCGCCTCCAGGAACAGCGCGCGTTCCAGCGCGTTGCTCGGCAGCGTCTCGAAGTAGTCGGTGTAGTCCAGGTGGGTGGAGCCGTTGAAGGTGCCGCCCGCCCCCTGCACGTGCCGGAAGTGGGCCAGCTTCTCCAGGTTCTCCGAGCCCTGGAACATCAGGTGCTCGAAGAGGTGAGCGAAGCCGGTACGCCCCTCCGGCTCCGAGCGGATGCCCACGTCGTAGACCACCGCCACCCCGATAACCGGGGCACTGCGGTCGGGGGTGAGCACCACCCGCAGGCCGTTGTCGAGGTTGAACCGCTCGACCGGATACTTCGTCGCTGGAATTCTGGATCTCCGCGCCGCCACGGAGTCGACCCTAGCGCGTCGACACCTCCGCCACCCGCGACCTTCCCGGAGCCGCCGCGACCGGGGCTGTCACCAGGGGCAGCACCTCGCCGCCGACCCGCTCGGCCTCCTCGCGGTGCGGCCAGCCGGAGAGGATGAACTCGTCGACGCCGAGCGCGGCGTACTCGTCGATCCGGGCCGCGACCTCGGCGTAACTGCCGACCAGCGCGGTGCCGGCGCCCTCGCGGACCAGGCCGACGCCGGCCCAGAGGTTCGGTGCGACGGTGAGGCCGTCGGTGCGGCCGGCGTTCAGCGCGGCCATCCGGGTCTGACCCACCGAGTCCATCCGACGGAACCGGGCCTGGGCGGCGGCGATCCGCTCCGGGCTCATCCCGGCCAGCAGCCGGTCGGCCTCGGCCCACGCCTCGGCGCTGGTGGGGCGGGCGATGACGTGCAGCCGGAGGCCCGTGCGCAGGGTGCGGCAGTGCTCGGCGGCGAGCGCCCGAACCCGGGCGACCCGGGCCGCGATCGACGTCGGTGGTTCACCCCACATCAGGTACACATCGGCCTGCCGGGCGGCCACCGATTCGGCAGCCGGGGACGCGCCGCCGAAATAGACCGGCGGCGGCGCCGCGAGTGGGGTGGCCAGGCCACCGCCGTCGACCCGGTAGTGCTGTCCGGCGTAGTCGAACGGCCCGCCGGCCCAGGCACGGCGAAGCACCTCGACGAACTCGCCGGTGCGCGCGTAGCGGTCGTCGTGCCCGAGGAAGTCGCCGTACGCCCGCTGCTCGGCCGGGTCGCCCCCGGTCACGATGTTGAGCGAGAGCCGGCCGCCCGAGATGGCCTGGAACGCCTCGGCCTGTTGGGCGATCAGGGTAGGCAGCGCGAACCCGGCCCGGACCGCGACCAGCATGCCGAGCCGTTCGGTGTGCTGGGCGACCGCGGCGCAGACGATCCACGGGTCGGGGCAGCCGGCGCCCACCGGGGTGAGAACGGCGGTGAACCCGTTCGTCTCGGCGGCCCGGCCAACCTCGGCCAGGTAGGCCACCGTCGCGGCCCGGTCGTGCCTCGCGGCGCCCGCGGTGACGGTGGCGGCACCGACCTGGTCGCCGTCGCCGGAGGTGGGCAGGAACCAGTGGAAGGTCATCGCGAAGTCGCCTCTCTGCCGGTGACCGAACGCCGATTACCCTAGCAAGCTGGTAGGAAATACCGACATAATTGAGATGCTCCATCCCGCCATGTGGATGGGCCTTGACGCTGACCGCAGCCTGGCCCACTCTTCCTACCAACTAAGTAGGAATACTGCGGATTGGATGGACGATGAGACGGCTCCCCCTGCGCCGGTTGGTCACCCTGGCCACCCTCGCCGTGGTCGGCGCGGCGACCCTGGGCAGCACCGCCGCGTGCGGCGACGACAGCGAGGGCGCGGGCGGCAGCTCCGGCCCGGTAACGCTGCGCCTCGGCTACTTCCCCAACATCACCCACGCGCCGGCCGTCGTCGGCGTGGAGAAGGGCATCTTCACGGAGAAGCTCGGCTCCAACGTCAAGCTGGACCCGAAGACCTTCAACGCCGGCCCGGCCGCCATCGAGGCGGTCTTCTCCGGTGCGCTGGACGCCACCTACATCGGTCCGAACCCGACGGTGAACGCCTTCTCCAAGTCCAAGGGCGAGGCGGTCCGGGTCATCTCCGGCGCGGCCTCCGGCGGCGTGGCGCTGGTGGTCAAGCCCACCATCACCGGCGTGCAGGACCTGAAGGGCAAGAAGATCGCCACCCCCCAGCTGGGCAACACCCAGGACGTGGCGATCCGGTACTGGCTCAAGCAGCAGGGCCTCACCACCACCAAGGAGGGCGGCGGCGACGTCAAGATCGTGCCGCAGGAGAACGCCCAGACCATCGAGACGTTCAACAGCGGCGCGATCGACGGCGCCTGGGTGCCCGAGCCGTTCGTCTCCCGCCTGGTCAACGCCGGCGGCAAGGTGCTCGTCGACGAGCGCGACCTGTGGCCGGACAAGAAGTTCGTCATCACCAACCTGCTGGTAAGCACCAAGTTCCTCAAGGCGCACCCGGACGTGGTGCAGAGGCTGGTCGACGGTCAGGTGGCCGCCAACGAGTTCGTCAACACCAAGCCGGACGAGGCGCAGCAGGCCATCTCCGACGCGATCGGCAAGATCACCGGAAAGCCGCTCGATTTGAAGCTCATCAAGCAGGCGTGGCCGACGTTGGAGTTCACCAACGACCCGATCTCGTCCTCCCTGAAGGCCGGGCTCGACCACGCCGTCGACGTCGGCCTGACCGAACCGGTGGACCTCAAGGGCCTGTACGACCTGAAGTACCTCAACAACGCGCTCAAGGCGCAGGGCAAGCCCGAGGTCGTCCAACCATGACGTCGACCACGACGACGCCGCAGAGCGCGACCACAGCGGTCGCGCTCTCCGGCGTGACAAAGGTGTACGGGCGCGGGGCGAACGCCGTCCTGGCCCTGGACGGAGTGTCGCTGGACGTCGCACCCGGCGAGTTCGTCTGCCTGGTCGGCGCGTCCGGCTGCGGCAAGAGCACCCTGCTCAACCTGGTGGCCGGGCTGGACCGGGTCAGCAGTGGGCAGATCACCCTGGGCGGCGACGTCAACCCGGGCCTCATGTTCCAGGAGCCGGCGCTCTTCCCGTGGCTGACCGTCGACGCCAATGTGGAGGTGCCCCTCAAGCTTCGCAAACTGCCCCGGGCCCAGCGTCGTGAGCGGGTGGCCGAACTGCTGCGCACCGTCCACCTGGCCGACTTCGGCCGTAAGCGCCCGCACGAGCTCTCCGGCGGGATGCGGCAGCGTGTCGCGCTCGCCCGCACGCTGGCCCTGGACACTCCGGTGCTGCTCATGGACGAGCCGTTCGGCGCGCTGGACGCGATGACCCGGGACATCCTGCACGACGAGTTGGAACGGATCTGGTCCGAGCGCAAGCTCTCGGTGCTCTTCGTGACGCACAACGTCCGCGAGGCGGCCCGGCTGGCCGACCGGATCATCCTGCTCTCCAGCCGACCCGGCCGGATCATCTACTCCACCGAGGTGAACATCCCGCGACCTCGCCGGATCGACTCCCCCGAGGTCGCCGCCATCGCCGCCGAGGTCACCGAGCGGCTCCGTACGGAGGTGGGCCGCCATGGCCAGTGACACCCTCACCAGTTCGGCGCGTACCGACGCGGAGATCACCGGCCTCGACGCGCTGGAGATCGCCGGTCGGGACAAGGAGGTCTCCCGGGGCGCCCGGATCTGGGCGGCCACCTGGCCCAAGCTCGCCGCACTGGCCATCGCCATCGCAATCTGGCAGGCCGTGGTCTGGACCGGGTGGAAGGACCCCTGGGCCCTGCCGGGCCCAGGGCCGGTCTTCGCCGACCTCGCCGACTACTTCCTGAGTCAAGCGCTCTGGGACGGGCTGGCCACCACGGCACGGCGTGCGGTGATCGGCTTCACCGCCGCAGTGGCCGTCGGCCTGCTGCTCGGCCTCGGCGTCTCTCGGTCGAAGGTGCTCCGGGCCGCCATCGGGTCCATGATCACGGCACTACAGACGATGCCGTCGATTGCCTGGTTCCCCCTGGCGATCCTGCTGTTCGAACTCAGCGAACAGGCGATCTTCTTCGTGGTGGTGCTCGGTGCCGCGCCGTCCATCGCCAACGGTGTCATCCATGGCGTGGACTACGTCCCGCCGCTGCTGCAGCGTGCCGGCCGCAACCTGGGTGCCCGAGGTCTGAACCTGTACCGGTACGTCATCGCGCCAGCCGCGCTGCCCGCGATCGTCGCCGGCCTCAAGCAGGGCTGGGCCTTCGCATGGCGCAGTCTGATGGCCGGTGAATTGCTCGTGGTCATCGCCGCGCGAACGTCGATCGGCGCTCAGCTCACCTACGCGAGAGATTTCTCGGACGCGGAACGGCTGATGGCCATCATGATCGTCATTCTGGTCGTCGGACTCCTCGTAGACACCGCGTTCGGCGCTGCGGACAAGGCGATCCGGCGCCGTTGGGGCGTACTGGACCAGGCTGGTCAGTGACGTGTTCGTCTCCGCGCGCAGCGACTACGCGCTCCGGGCGATGCTCGCCGTCGCCGCCGCCGGTGGTGGCGGCGACGGCGACCGGGTCGGCGAGTTGGCGAAGGCGGCCAGCCTGGCCGAGGCGCAGGACATCCCGCTCAGCTTCCTGCAGGGCATCTTGCTCGATCTGCGCCGGGCCGGTCTGCTGCACAGCCATCGCGGCGCCGACGGCGGGTACGCGCTGACTCGCCCGGCCGACGAGATCACCGTCGGAGACGTGCTGCGTGCGGTCGGCGGGTCGCTCACCACGGTGCGCGGTCTGCCGGCCGAGCGGGCCGGCTATCACGGAGTGGCCGCCGGGCTCACCGACGTCTGGCTGGCGGTGCACGGGGCGATCGCCACTGTGGTCGACAGCACCACCCTGGCCGACCTGCTCACCCACGCCCCCGTCAGCCCCATCCCCACACCCCCCGCCTGACCCACCCCGCCTCGCGATCTTGCACTTTCTGTCGTGGCGTAGGGGGCGCAACGGCCCATACCGGCAACAGAAACTGCAAGATCGGCGCGGTGGGTGTGGGGTGTGGGGTGTGGGGGCGATGTGGTCGGGTCGGTGCCCCGCCGACCCGACCACATCTCGTACCGATCCTGACCGGGCCTGCCCCTCCGCCGGCGCCGGTAGGCCGGTTGCTGCTCAGCCCACGTGTGCGGTCGCCGGGCCGAGGCCCGGGTCGCCAGGACTGCGCAGCTCCACCAGACCGGCGGGAGCGTTACCCGCCGGGGTGGCATGCCAGGGCGCGAAGGCCGCAACCATGGCGAGCAACAATCCGGCGAGCGCGACCGCGACCACCAGGATCAGTTCACGCAGCGCACCCGAGCCGGCTTCGCCCGCCATGGTCACCCCTCCCGAGCCGGGCCCCCCGCCCGACTTCCCCCCGTCGGTCAGCCTTGACCACGACCGACCGGGGCGCAGTCGGCCAGCCGACCCGGGAAAGGCTGATTACCGACTCAGCCGAGGGGCCACCCGGCGCGGCCGGCTGACCGGTCGGGCCGCGCTGACACCCGACCGGCCGGGTCACCGCACAGACAAAACCGACCCGCCCCGCCGAAGCGGGACGGGTCGGTCGACGCGCAGAAGATCAGACGGTACGGGGGCGACGCGGCCGACGGGACCGGCCCGACGCGCGGTGCGCCGGACGGGCGCCACCGTCGGTGGCCGAGCCGCCGGAGGTACGGGGCCGCGAGGCGGGTGCCGGCGGAGCGACGATGGTCACCGGCACACCGGACGGCTCGCGGGCACCGGTCACCCGGGCCAGCGCTCCGTCACCCGCGCGCACCTGGACCGACTCGGGCCGGATACCGGCGGTGGCCATCAGGCGGGACACGTCCCGGCGCTGCTCCGGCAGGACCAGGGTGACCACGGAACCCGACTCGCCGGCCCGGGCGGTACGGCCTCCGCGGTGCAGGTAGTCCTTCGCCTCGGTCGGCGGGTCCACGTTGACCACCATGTCCAGCCCGTCCACGTGGATGCCACGGGCCGCCACGTCGGTGGCGACCAGTGCGGTCACCTGACCGTTGCGGAACTGCTCCAGGATCCGGGTGCGCTGCGGCTGGGACTTGCCGCCGTGCAGCGCGGCCGCACGTACGCCCTTGGAGAGCAGCTGGCGGGCCAGCCGGTCGGCGCGGTGCTTGGTGCCCATGAACAGGATGGTGCGGCCCTCACGGGCGGCGATCCGGGTCAACGCGTCGGGCTTGTCCGCAGCGTCGACGTGCAGCACGTGGTGGGTCATCGCGGTGACCGTCGCGGTGCCCGGGTCGACCGAGTGGGTGACCGGGTTGCTCAGGAAGCGGCGGACCAGCCGGTCCACACCACCGTCCAGGGTCGCGGAGAAGAGCATCCGCTGCCCCTGCGGCGCGACCTGCTCCAGCAGCTTGGTGACCTGCGGCAGGAAACCCATGTCGGCCATCTGGTCGGCCTCGTCGAGCACTGTGATCTCGACCTGGTCGAGCCGGGCGTCGCCACGGTTGATCAGGTCGTGCAGCCGACCGGGGGTGGCGACGACAACCTCGGCGCCGGCGCGCAGGGCGTCCGCCTGCCGCTGCAACGACAGGCCGCCGACCACTGTGGCGCAGCGCAGCCCGACGGCGCGGGCGTACGGGGCCAGTGCGGTGGTTACCTGCTGAGCCAGCTCGCGGGTCGGCACCAGCACCAGGGCCAGCGGGCGGCCCGGCCGCGCCTTACGGCCGACGGTGCGGGACAGCAGCGGGAGCCCGAAGGCGAGGGTCTTGCCGGAGCCGGTACGACCCCGGCCCAGCACGTCCCGGCCGGCGAGCGAGTCGGGCAGCGTCGCCGTCTGGATCGGGAACGGCTCGGTGATGCCCTGCGCGGTCAGCGCGGTGAGCAGCGCCGGCGCCAGACCGGTATGAGCGAAAGAGGGAATAACTGTGGTCATGCGGAAGCCTTCCTCGACGCGGCACGTGTCGAGGGAGGGCGCCGAAATCGGCGCTGTCAACCAGCGGAACAAGGCCGCCAGGACTCACAAGCACGAACCGAAAGGGAGTACAGGCCGGCCCGCCGCCGGGCCGCCGCCTGCGTAGGCAGGCGGCGGCGGGGCGGGCCGGTCCCGTCACCGTCACACCCGGAGGGCGCGACAGGTAATGCTGACCGATCCGAAGATCAGAGCGGGCGGATGTTCTCCGCCTGCGGGCCCTTCTGGCCCTGGGTCACCTCGAACTCGACCCGCTGGTTCTCGTCCAGGCTCCGGTAGCCGGAGGACTGGATCGCCGAGAAGTGGGCGAAGACGTCGGCGCCGCCGCCGTCGGGGGTGATGAAGCCGAAGCCCTTGTCAGCGTTGAACCACTTCACGGTGCCAATAGCCATGTGTTTCGTCTCCTTGACGGAACGTCGGACACGCACTTGTTGCGTGCCCGAAGAGGAGCGCTCCGCGCGGGGATGCGCGAATCGCCTGTCGCTTCTGGTCGCCCCGCCCGGAGAACTCCGGACACAACAAAGAGCGCCTGGGGCCACAATCCCGCCAGGCGCACACAGAGTCTCTGGTAACCAAAACTGCAACCCGGTCAACCTACCACGGTTTTCCCCGCAGTGGTCAATGTTGGGCAGAATCCTCGGGCAACTGGGCGATCATGGCCGTGAGGCCGGTCACATCCAGCAGGTCGGCGGGCCGGACGGTGACCCCGTGGCGGACGTAGTGGAACGCCGCGCCCACCCGGTCGACCGGCACACCGGCCAACTCCGCCCAGGCCAGCCGGTACACCGCCAGCTGCACGGCGGCCACGTCGGCTGCCGGCCCGGTGGGCTGCGCGCCGGTTTTCCAGTCGACCACGTCGAACCGGCCACCCGGCCTGGCGAAGACCGCGTCCATCCGGCCCCGCACCACCACTGAAGCGATCACCGTGGCGAAGGGCACCTCGACCTCCACCGGTGACCGGTCGGCCCACTCGCTGGCCAGGAACCGCTCCTGAAGCTCGACCAGCGCCTCGTCGGGTGCGGCGTCCGCGTCGGCCGCGCCGGGCAGCTCGTCCAGGTCCAACAGGCGGTCGGCGCCGAAGCGCTGCTCCAACCAGGCGTGGAAGGCGGTGCCTCGACGGGCGTACGGGTTGGGTTCGGACGGCACCGGGCGACGCAGCGTACGCGCCAGCGCCGCCGGATCACGCCGCAGCGCTACCAGCTGGGTGACGCTCAGCGCCCCGGGCAACGCCACCTCGACCGCACCGGAGAGCCGGGTCAGCTCGGCGCGCTCCGCCAACAGCAGGTCCGCCTCGCGCTGCCAGCGCGCCACCTCCGGATCCACCTCCGGCTCGACCTGCTCGACCGGCTCGCCTGACTCGACCGTCGAGCCGATCGGCGTGACCGGCCCGGCGAGCACCGGCCCGACCGGCCCAGGGAGCACCGGCCCGACCGGCCCGGGGAGCGCCGCCGCCGGGCCGTCGGCCATCAGGCGACGCACCAGCCCGGCCGCCTCGGCCAACGCCGGCCGGCGACCGCCCAGCGGGTCGGCCGGCCACTCCGCGCGGAGCACGACCTCGGCCGTGGGGTTCGTCGCGTCCGGGGTCGGCTCGGGCGCCCACGCGTCGATCAGGTGCCCCGGCCCGCCGTCGAGGCAGGCGTCGTACACCTCACGCAGGAAGACCGACGGACCTCGCGGTCGCTTCGTGCCCTCTCCCCACCAGTAACCGGAGCAGAGCAGCAGCCGGCGCGGCCGGGTGACAGCCACGTACGTCAGCCGGCGTTCCTCCCGCTCGTCGTGGGCACGCCACGCGTCGGTGAAGTCGGTCACCGCCCGCGCCACGGCCCGCTGGTCCCCCGCCTCGTCGAGCGCCAACTCGGGCAGCCCGTCGGCGTCGCCGCGCAGCGGGAACGGCAGTACGCCCAGCCCACCCAGCCAGTGGTCGGAGTTGCGGACCGGCCCCGGCCACAGCCCACGACTGAGCCCGGCCACCGCCACGACGTCCCACTCCAGGCCCTTGGCGGCGTGCGCGGTGACCACCTGCACCGCGCCCTCCACCACCTCGACCTCGCCCGGCGCCAGACCGCGCTCCTCGTCCTCGGCGGCGGCCAGGTAGGACAGGAACCCGGACAGGGTCGCGCCGGGCGTCTCCCCGCTGAACCGGGCCGCCACGTCGCCGAGCGCATCCAGATGCCCCCGGGCCAGGCCCGCGTCGCCGGCGCCGTCCCGGCCGGCCCGCACCGCGACCTCCACGTCCAGGCCGATGGTCCGCTCGATGTCCGCGATGAGGTCCGGCAGCGCCTGGTCCAGCCGGTAGCGCAGCAGCGCCAACTCCCGGCCGTACGCGCGCAGCCGCGCGAAACCCTCGGCCGAGTACGCCTGCGCCGGCCCGAGGTCGGCCAACGCCTCCACCAGGGTCGCCTCGTCCAACAGGTCGGGGCTGATCTCCGAGGCCTCGTCGGCGGCCACCTGTCGCCGGGTGTTCGCGATGGCCCGGGCTCGCCGGTGCAACGCCACCAGGTCACGTGGCCCGATCCGCCAACGGGCGCCGGTGAGCAACCGCAGCAGCGCGGCGCCATCGGTCGGGTCGGCCAGGACCCGCAACGTGCAGACCACGTCACGTACCTCGGGGGTGTCCAGCAGGCCGCCCAGCCCCACCACCTCGACCGGTAGGCCCCGCTCACGCAGCGCCGACTCGATCGCCGGAATCTGGCTGCGCACCCGGACCAGCACGGCCGTCGTCGGACGGCGCTCCACCGGGATGTGTTCCGGGGCCGCGCCCGGCATCCCGGCCGCGCCACGCCAGGCGGCGAGCACGCTGTCGGCGATCCAGGCGGCCTCGTCGGCGTACGTGGGCAGCATCGCGCAGTGCACGGTGCCGCCGGCCGCGCCGCCCGGGCTGCGGTGCGGGATCGGGTCCCGGACGGTCAGCGCGGAGCGCAGTTCCGGCACCCGGGCACCCGCCGCCCGCAGCGGGGTGGAGAGCGCGTTCGCCACCCGGAGGATCTCCGGGCGGTTGCGCCAACTCGTGGTGAGCCCCAGCGCCGGGGCCGGCTCACCGTTGGCGCGGGCGAACTCGGTGGGGAACCGGTCCAGGGTGCCCGCGCTGGCCCCCCGCCAGCCGTAGATCGACTGGCACGGGTCGCCCACCGCGGTCACCGGGTGCCCGCCACCGAACAGCGCGTTGAGCAACACCACCTGTGCGTGGCTGGTGTCCTGGTACTCGTCGAGCAGCACCACCCGGAAGCGGTCCCGCTCGATCACGCCGACCCCCGGGTGGTCCCGGGCCACCCGGGCCGCCCGGGCGAGCTGGTCGGCGAAGTCCATCGCCTCGAAGTCCTCCTTGCGCCGGGCGTACGCCCGCACCAGCGGCAACAGGCGCAACCGGGTCTGCTGGAGGGTGAGCGCCTTACGCACGTCGGCGTACACCCGACCCGGCCGGGACTGCACCTCGGCGAAGAACCGACCGGTCCAGGCCGCCAGGTCGTCCGGCGCGACCAGATGCTCGTCCAACTCCCCGGCCAGCGCCAGCACCGCGTCGGTGATGGTGCTCGGCATCCGGTCCACCTCGGACATGTCGCCGTCGTAGTTGCGCACCAGCAGGTCGACCAACTGCCAGCGGGACGCCTCGGTGAGCAGCCGGGTGGACGGCTCGTAGCCGGCCCGCAGCCCGTGCTCGGTGACGATCCGCCCCGCGTACGAGTGGTAGGTGGAGACGGTGGGTTCACCCGCGAGCGGGTCGTCCAGCGGGTCCCGCCCCTGCCTGCCGAGTCGGCGGATCAGCTGGTCGAGCCGGGTTCGTACCCGATGGGCCAGCTCGCCGGCCGCCTTGCGGGTGAAGGTCAGCCCGAGGATCTGCTCCGGCCGCACGTACGAGTTGGCCACCAGCCAGACCACCCGGGCGGCCATCGTCTCGGTCTTGCCCGACCCGGCGCCCGCGACCACCAGCAGCGGTTCCACCGGGGCGGCGATGATCGCGGCCTGTTCCCGGGTGGGCGCCGGCAACCGCAGCAGCTTGGCCAGCTCCACCGGTGTGTACCGAGGGCCGGAGTCCGCGAGTCGGGGCGTCGGCGCGGGACCCGCGCCGAACAGGGTGGGCTGACTCACCGTGCCGTCTCAGTTCCCAACACCGGCGCACTCCTCGCCCTCACGGTGCCATCTCAGTTCGTGACTGCGGGGCTCGCAAGCTCACTCCTCGCCCTCACGGTGCCATCTCAGTTCGTGACTGCGGGGCTCGCAAGCTCACTCCTCGCCCTCACGGGTGCCGTCGCAGGTCGCGACTGGGCTCGCACGCTCACTCCTCGCCCTCGCCTGCGCGTCGGACGGTGGGCGGCTCGACGACCTGGCGACCCTGCCCGGAGACCGGGCAGCTGGTGCGCACCGGGCAGACCCGGCACTTCGAGTTGGCCACCGCGGCGAACGTGGCGGCTGCCATCGTATCGGCGGTCCGCCGGACCAGCGCGGTCGCCCAACCGGCCGCCGGCCCCTCGCTGGCGGCCGGCTGATTCTGCTCCCTGGCGTCCTTGGCGGAGGTCCCGAGCTGCACCAGCGCGGCGCCCCCGGACTCGTCACCGAACTCGGCGAACGCCCCTGCCTCCACCGCCGCCTGGTAGGCGCCGAGCTGCGGGTGCTCGGCAAGGTCGGTGCCGGTGACAGCTGTCGACTTGCCGGTCTTCAGGTCGATCACCACGAGCCGCCCAGCCTCGTCGACCTCCAGCCGGTCGACCCGACCGGTCAGGTCGACGGGCCGATTCGGGTCGTCCAGGCGGACGGCGAACTCGTGCTCGATGGCGAGCAACCGGCGCGGATTGGTGGCCAGCCAGCGCAGCAGCTTGTCGACCATCGCCTCGGCGCGTTCCCGCTCCGGCCCGGCCATCCACCGGGCCGCCAGCTCGATCGCGTCGAACCGGGCGGCCACGTAGTCGAGCAGCGCGCCACGGTCGGCGCTGGCGTCCTCGGCGAGCATCGCGGCGGCGTGCACCAGGTTGCCCACCCCCTGCGCGGTGCTGGTAGGGCCGCTGCCGCCGTGCCGTTCCAGCAGCCAGCGCAGGCTGCACCGCAGCGCACTCTCCATGGCCGACGGGGTGACCCGCACCGGGTCGCCGTCGTCGACGAGCGGCCGGTCGTCGGAGAGAACCCGCAACCCCCACCAGTCGTCGGGGTGCGCGCCGGGCACCCCGGCGGCGGCGAGCCGGGCCAGCTCGGCCGCCGCGGCGCGCCGCCGGGCCGCCGGGGCGGCCGGGTCGGTGATGGCGGTACGGAGTTCCGCGACCAACGCCGGCAGGGTGAGCGCCCGGGGTGGACGGGTCACCGGCAGCGCCCCGGGGCGGTCCGGCTCCTCGTCGCCGGACTCGCCCGCCGCAGCGCCCCCGTTGCCGCCGGACGACGGCTCGGTGCGGGGACCGGGCGGGGTCGGTGGGGCCGGCGGCGTCGCGCTCGGCGGGGTGGGCGGCGAGGTGGGCGGCGGAGTCGGTGGCGTGCTCGGCGGGGTCGGTGGCGGGATGCTCGGGCCCAGTTCGTGCAGGAACCGGCTGGGTTGCTCCTCGTGGTCGTCGCCGCCGACGGCGGCCGATGCCACGGCGCTGACCAGCAGCCGATGGCGGGCCCGACTGATGGCGACGTGGAAGAGCCGACGCTCCTCGTCCAGCAACGCCGAGGTCTGACCCACCACGTTCGCCGCGGTCGCCCCGTCGACCGACCGGCCGGCCAGCACGTCGACCAGTCGCTCGGAGCCGAGCAGGCTGCCGCGCAACCGCAGGTCCGGCCAGATGCCCTCCTGCACACCGGCCACCGCGACCAGGTCCCATTCCAGGCCCTTCGCGGCGTGCGCGGTGAGCAGGCGTACCGCCGCTCCCCGGTCGGCGGTCGGCGCGATGGTGTCGGCCGGTAGGTCCTGGGCGAGCACGTGGTCGAGGAAGACCTCGGTACGGGCACCGGGCAGCCGGTCGGTGAACCGGGCCGCAGCGTCGAAGAGGACCAGCACGGCGTCCAGGTCGCGGTCGGCAGCCTCGGCTCGCCGACGCCGGGCCAGGTCGCCCTCACCGGCCTCCGGACGCCCCTGGTTGATCGCGCCGGCCCACCGCTCGGCGAGGCCACTGGCGTGCCAGACGGCCCAGAGCACGTCCTCGGCGGTCGCGCCCGGCCGGGCAGCGGCCTCGCGTGCGATGGCCAGCAGCCCGGCCACCGCCTGCGCCGGCTCCGCCCAGTGCCGCTCGATGCCGGCCAACTCCTCCGGATCCTGTAGTGCCTCGACGATCAGCTCCCCGGAGGGACGTCGGTCACCGCCGGCCAACGCGAGCGCGCGAAGGCCCTGCCGCAGCCGCCGTTCGGCCAGCGGGTCGGCCCCGCCGAGCGGCGAGTGCAGCAGCGCGACCGCCGCCTCCTCGTCGAGTCTTTCCGGCTCCAGCGCGCAGCGCAGCAGGAGCAGCAGTGGCGCGACCGCCGGTTGCAGGTGCAGGGGCAGATCCTCGCCGTGCACCACTGTGGGTACGCCGGCAGCGTGCAGCGCCCGTCGAAGGGTGGGCAGCTGCAACGCGGTGGACCGCACCAGCACCGCCATCCGTGACCACGGCACGCCGTCGAGCAGGTGTGCCGAGCGCAGCGCGTGGGCCAACCAGGCGGCCTCGCTGGTCGCCGAGCGGAAGGTGTGCACCTCGACCACGCCGGGCGGCGCGTCCGGCAGGGGGTGCAGCCGGCGGTGCGCGGCCGGGCCCCGCAGCCGGCGACCCAGCCGGGCGATCGCCGTGAGCAGACCCGACCCGGCCCGGTACGACGTGGTCAGCAGCACCTGCGCGGCCGGCGCACCGGATGCCGTCCGGAACCGGTGCGGGAACGTCGCCACCCCGGCCGGGTCGGCGCCCCGGAACGCGTACGTGGAGGAATCCGGGTCGGCGAACGCGACGAGCGACTTGCCACCGCCGGCGATGACCGAGAGCAGCTCCAGTTGGGCGGGGTCGGTGTCGGCCAGCTCGTCGAGGTAGACGTACGCGAGCCGACGACGCTCGGCGGCCAGCAACTCCTCGTCGTCGCGCAGCAGCCCGGTGGCCGCCCGGACCAGCTCCGCCGGGTCGTACGCGATGGAGCCCCGGTTGCTGACGTCACGCAACGCGAGCACGGCGACGTACTCCCGCAGGAAGCGGGCGGCGGCCGGCCAGTCGGCGCGGCCGAGCTTCTCACCCAGCCGGGCCAGTTCGATCGGGCCCACGCCGCGTTCGGCGGCGCGCATGAGCAGGTCGCGCAGTTGGCCGGCGAACGCCCGGGTGCGCAGGGCGGGGCGCAGGTCGGTGGGCCAGCCGACCGGGTCGTCCTCGGGCTCCTCGCCCACCACGTCCAGCAGCTCACGGATGATCAGATCCTGTTCGGGGCCGGTGAGCAGCCGCGGCGACGGTTCGCCCCGCTCGGCGGCGGCGCGGCGGAGCAGCCCGAAGGCGTACGCCGGGAAGGTGCGCACCAACGGCTCGCGCAGCACCCGGTGGCCGTCCTGGGCGATCCGGGCCTCGATGCGTTGTCGCAGTGCGGTGGCGCCTCGGCGGCCGAAGGTCAGCACCAGGATCCGTTCGGGGTCGGCCCCCTCGGCCACCCGGGCGGCGACCGCCTCGACCAGCGTGCTGGTCTTGCCGGTGCCCGGGCCGCCGAGCACGAGCATCGGCCCGTCGGTGTGCCCGACCACCTCGGCCTGCACCGGATCGGCCCGCCAGCCGCCGCCGACGGCCGGCTCGGCCCCGGCCACGCGATCGGGCCCACCGGACGTGCCGACACCGCCCACTGACGTGCCGTCGCTGGCGAGCAGGGAAACGCTGTCAGGCGTCGCCCCGTCCCCCCGCGCCGACCCTCCGGGCCGCCGCACCAACCGGTACGCCTGCATCAGCTCATCCCATCAGACCCATACGACAACCAACCCCACCCCTACCCCCACACCCCGCCCCCGCGCACCCCACCCCATCTACCCCTGTCGATCATGAGGTTAGCGGCGCGACACGCCGACGGAGACGCCGCTAACTTCATGATCACCGGGGCGGGCCGAGGTCCGGGCGGGCCGGGCGGGCGGGGTGGGGGTCAGGTCAGGTGGGATTCCAGGACGTCGAGGGCCTCGGTGACGGTGGTGGTGACCGTCAGGAGGTCGCGGCCGGCGGGCTTGAGGAAGGTCTGGTCGGCCAGCGCGTCGAGCCAGTCCAGCAGGGGGCGGTAGAACCCGTCGGTGTCGATCAGCACCATCGGCTTGGTGTGCTGGGCGAGGGTGGCGGTGGTCCAGACCTCGAACAACTCGTCCAGGGTGCCCAGCCCGCCGGGCAGGGTGAGGAAGGCGTCCGACTTGTCGATCATCAGGGTCTTGCGGCTGGCCATCGAGTCGGTCACCAGCAGCTCGTCCGAGGCCAGGTCGGCGACCTCCAGGTCGACCAGCGACTGCGGGATCACGCCGACGGTGCGCCCTCCGGCGGATCGGGCGCCGTCCGCCAGCGCGCCCATCATGCCGACACAGCCACCACCGCTGACCAGCGTGTGCCCGCGCCGGGCCAGCTCCGCGCCGGTCTCGGCGGCCAGGTCCAACCAGCGCTGATCGAGGGTACGAGAGGAGGCGCAGAAGACGCAGATCGCCGCCATCAGTCGTGGTCCCGAGCCTGTTCGGCTGCCGCCTGCTGGTCTGCGCCGGTGCGGGCGACGGCCTCCTCGCGGACCGCCTCCTGCTCGGCGGAGAGAGCGGCCTCCGACGCGACGATGTACCGGACCGCCTCGTTGACGTCGTCGGTGAGGCAGATCAGATCCAGGTCCACCGGCCCGATCTTGCCGGTGGCGGCCATCGTGTCGCGCAGCCAGTCCAGCAGGCCCTGCCAGTAGGCGACGCCCATGAGCACCACCGGGAACCGGGTGACCTTGCCGGTCTGCACCAGGGTGAGCGCCTCGAACAACTCGTCCATGGTGCCGAACCCGCCGGGCAGTACGACGAACGCCTGGGCGTACTTGACGAACATCGTCTTGCGGGCGAAGAAGTAACGGAAGTCGATGGCCAGGTCGACCCAGTCGTTGATGCCCTGCTCGAACGGAAGCTCGATGCCGAGCCCCACGGAGAGCCCGTTGGCCTCGCTGGCGCCCCGGTTGGCGGCCTCCATCACGCCGGGCCCACCTCCGGTGATCACCGCGTAGCCGGCTCGGGCCAGCGCACCGCCCAACTCCTCGGCCAACTGGCACTCGGCGCTGTCCGGCGCGCTACGCGCCGAGCCGAAGACGCTGACCGCCGACGGCACGTCGGCAAGGGTGTCGAAACCCTCGACGAACTCGGCGAGGATGCGCAGCGCGCGCCAGGCGTCCTTGGTCTTCCAGTCGCCCCGCCCCCGTGAATCAAGCAGTCGCTGGTCGGCGGTGCTGCTCGGGATCGCCCCTCTGCGCAGGGTGACCGCACCGCGATGCCGCTCCTGTCCGGGACCGCGACCGGCCTCCCGCCCGTTGCTCTGGCTCATGGGGCAACCGTAGTGGAGCAGCACCGCCCGGGTGCGCGGGGCGGGGACGCCGAGAAATTGTTCGGGATCACGGGCAACTATTCGGCGCTCCCGTACGTCTTACTATTCACATACCGGGTATGCCCCGGCGCGCGCCTTCGGGGGAGGAGACAGCGTGATCAGTAACAGCGAGATGATCCGGATTCGTCGCCAGATGCAGCGACGGATCCGAGACGTGGTGGCCGAACGCCGCCGCACCCGCCAGCAGAACCCGATCCCCACCTCCCCCACCCCGTCCGGAGCCGATCAAGAGGTTTGCGTCGCCGACAACGGGCCAGGCTGACGCAAACCTCTTGATCACCGGGCGCTCCGGCGGGGGTCAGGCTGGGGCTAGCCAGCGGTGCAGGGTTGCCGCGCCGTCGCGGATCTTGCTGATCTCGACGTGCTCGTCGGGGTGGTGGGCGAGGTTCGGGTCGCCCGGGCCGAAGTTCAGCGCGGGAATGCCCATCGCCGCGAACCGGGCCACGTCGGTCCAGCCCAGCTTGCCGATCGGCGCGGCGCCGACCGCCGCCAGGAACTCCTTCGCGGGGGCCGCGTCGAGCCCGGGCGCGGCACCGGCAGCAGTGTCGGTGACTTTCAGCTCGAAGCCGGCGAACACCTCACGCAGGTGCGCCTCCGCCTCGGCCGGGGTGCGGTCCGGGGCGAACCGGTAGTTGACCTCGACCTCACACAGGTCGGGGACCACGTTGCCGGCCACCCCACCGTTGATCCGCACCGCGTTCATGCCCTCGCGGTAGTCGCAGCCGTCGATGGTTACCCGGCGCGCCTCGTACGTCTGGAGGCGTCGCAGCACCTCGCCGGCGGCGTGGATGGCGTTGACCCCGTGCCAGGAGCGCGCCGAGTGGGCGCGTACGCCGGTCGTGGTGACCACCGAGCGCATGGTGCCCTGGCAGCCCGCCTCGACGATGCCGTACGTCGGCTCCAGCAGCACGGCGAAGTCCGCCTGCAACCACTCCGGGAACGCCTGGGCGACGAGGTTGAGCCCGTTGTACTTGGACTCGATCTCCTCGGCCTCGTAGAAGAAGTACGTCACGTCGTAGCGCGGCTCGGGCAGCGTCACCGCCAGGTGCAGCGCGTACGCGGTGCCGGACTTCATGTCGGAGGTGCCGCAGCCGTACATCAGGTCGCCGCGCATCGTCGACGGAAAGTTGTTGTTCAACGGCACCGTGTCGAGGTGCCCGGCCAGCACGACACGCTGCGACCGACCGAGGTCGGTACGGGCCATCACCGTGTTGCCGTGCCGGTGGGTGGTCAGGTGCGGTACGGCCCGCAGCACCTCTTCGACACAGTCGGCGATCGCCTTCTCGTTGAGGGACACGGACTCTATGTCGACCAGAGCGCGGGTCAGCTGCACCGGATCGGCGAGGACCTCGGGGGTCAGCGGGTTCTCCATGGTTCGCACGGTACCTTCAGGTCTGTCAGCGCGAGGAGCGAGCCGAGGTCAGCCCGGCCGTGACCGAGAGGTGTAACAGTGACGTCCGCAGATTCCGCCTGGGGCATCGGCCTGGCTACGGTCACCGCAGACGAGCAGGTGCTCGACACCTGGTACCCGACCGGCAAGCTGGGCCTGGGCGAGCTGCCGCTGGTAGCCGGCGAGGACAAGGCGGACGTGCTCGACCTGCCGCCGGCCGCGCTCGGTGACCGGCCCCTGCCTGGTCTGCGTACCGTGCAGGTCGTGACCGTGATCGGCTCGTTGGATGACCCGATCAAGGACGCCTCCGACGCGTACCTCCGGTTGCACCTGCTCTCGCACCGCCTGGTGCGACCCAACCAGCTCAACCTGGACGGCATCTTCGGCAAGCTGGCCAACGTGGCCTGGACGTCCGCCGGGCCGTGCCCCCCGGAGCGGGTGGACGAGCTGCGGGTGATCGAGCGGGCTGCCGGCCGGCACCTGGCGGTGTACGGGGTCGACAAGTTCCCGCGGATGACCGACTACGTGGTGCCCTCCGGTGTGCGGATCGCCGACGCCGACCGGGTCCGTCTCGGCGCGCACCTGGCCGCCGGCACCACTGTGATGCACGAGGGCTTCGTGAACTTCAACGCCGGCACCGTCGGCACCTCGATGGTCGAGGGGCGGATCGTGCAGGGCGTGCTGGTCGGCGACGGTTCCGACATCGGTGGCGGGGCCTCCATCATGGGCACCCTCTCCGGCGGCGGCACCGACAAGATCAGCATCGGTGAGCGCAGCCTGGTCGGCGCGAACGCCGGCGTCGGGATCTCGCTCGGCGACGACTGCGTGGTCGAGGCCGGCTGCTACATCACCGCCGCGTCGAAGATCACGCTCCCTGACGGCCGGGTGGTCAAGGCCCGGGAGCTGTCCGGCGTCGACGGTCTGCTGTTCTGGCGCAACTCGGTCACCGGTGGGCTGGAGGCCCGGCCGCGCACCGGCCGGGGCATCGAGCTGAACGCCGCCCTGCACGCCAACGACTGACGGCCCCGCCGGGTCCGCGGCGCTCGGCCGCGGACCCGGACGGGGTACGCCTCAGCGCAGCCGGTACGCCTGGATGATCCGTTGGGTCACCGTGTTGCCGGCGGTGTCCCGGGCGGTGGCCCGCAGCGACACGTGGCCGGCGCCGGCCGGATGCCGCAACAGGGCCGACCAGCCCTCGGTCGAGGTGCGGACCAGCTTCGCCCTGCTCCAGGTCTTCCCGCCGTCGTAGGAGACGTCGACGGTGAGCTTCTCCACCCGGTTGGCCGCTGCGCCGGGCTGCCGCTGCACCCGTACCGGCACGACGAGGCCCTGACCGGCCGGAGCACTGTTGTCGACCCGCAGCGGCGGCGCGAAGCGCACCGTCGACAGGGGTAGTCGGGCCGGCGTCTCACCGGCGACGTGCCTCGACCGGAAGGTCCAGCTGGATTCCACATCGGTGCTCAGGTCGGTGAAGCTCCGCTTCGCCGACGTGACGAGCCGGTAGTCCGCAGCACCCGGTGGCACTGTGAACTCCCCGTAGCCGGCGTACTCGCTCTCCCCGACCAGCTTGCCGTTGCGCCAGAGCTTGGTGTGCTCACTGTCGGTCAGCGAGGCGCCGGGGTGCCCGGCCGCGTCGCTGTACATCGGCACGTCGGCCAGGATGGTGTCGCCGACCCGGGAGACGCTCTGGTGCGGCCAGCGCGGTTTCGGGAAGGACGGTGAGTACGGCGCCTGGTTCCAGATCTCCTGGACCGTCCGGCCGGCCCGGTAGGCGGTGGGGACGGAGAAGAGCGCCGCGTTCGGGTTCAACCAGCCTTCCTCGTCCACCGTTCCGATGTAGATTTCGGATTCCCACTTCACGTTCCTGGTGTTGTAGTGCTCGACCCGCTGGCCGGGCACGACGGTGGGCAGGACCACAGCGGAATAGCCGACGTTGTACTCCAGCTCGGGGAACACGAGCCGCTCGGCCACCGTGCCCGGCTGGCCACCGCGGAACTGGTGCACGACGGTGGCCAGGTCCCGCCGGGTGTAGTCGCGGACGAACCCGGTGGGCATCCGGCCAGGGATCGCCTCGGCCAACGCGTACAGGTACGGGCTCTTGTCCGCCTCCGGCGTGGTCCAGTTGCTGCTGACGGTTGCGACGAACTTATCGGCGCTGACCGGCTTGCCGATCTGACCGCTGGTCAGGCCGGTGAACGTCTCCGCCCAGAGCCCGACCCCGTACCCACTGCCGTCGTCGGCGGTGAAGTTGCCGCTGAGGTCGATCAGTTGCGGGACGGCGGTCCGGTCCGGAACGGTCGTCCGCACCGGCCTGGCCCGACGGGCGTCCACGACGATCCGGGTGTCCCGCTCGACGGTCACCTCGGGCTGCATCAACAGGGACATCCCGCGCTGCTCGTCCTCCGGACCGGGCTCGAAGACGAGGCCACTCAGGCCGTAGTGCCCCTTGGGCATCCGCACGGTGGCCACCCCGTCGGAACTGACGACGTCCCAGAAGCCGAAGGTGTCCAATCCGACCAGTGACGTCCAGTGGTCCGCTGTGCGCGCTCCGGCGCGGTTCAGGTGCTCCACCGTGAGCGTGTAGCTCTCCACCTCCCGGTTCACGGCCAGCGGGGTGACAGCTACCGCAGCACCGGACCGGGCCACGATCCGCCCGGTCCAGTAGCCGTCGGCGTCGCCGACCCGGGTGTCAGTGGTGACGGTCGTGGCGGCCGTGCCACCTGCCGGCACTGTGAGTTGGTCGGCGCCCAACTGGAAGAGGCCAACCGGCAGCGCCCGACCGCCGGGGCCGGCGCCCTCGATGCTCAGGTCCACGGTGACCGGGGCCGGACCGTCGTTGCGCCAGGTCACCGTGCGGGTGATCGGAACGTCGTCAGTGTGCGGCCAGAGTGTGCGCCCGAACGAGACGCTCACCGGGTCGGAGGTGAGCTGCTGGGTGATGGCGTGTGCGACGTCGACCCGCCCGGCACCCTGCTGGTAGGCGGTCTGGTCCGGGTGCGGCTTGGCGGCTGCCATCAGGGTGGCCTTGAGCCGGTCAGCGCGCCATCCGGGGTGCTGCTGGGCCAGCAGCGCGGCCGACCCGGCCACGTGCGGGGTGGCCATCGAGGTGCCGGAAAGCGTGACGTAGCGGTCCCCCACCGGATCACCGATGACGCCGTTGGCGGACCGGGCGGCGACGATGTCGACGCCGGGCGCGGTGATGTCCGGCTTCAGCGCGTCGTCGCCGACTCGCGGGCCCCGGCTGGAAAAGTCGGCCAGTTCGTCGTCGCGGTCCACCGCGCCCACCGCGAGCCCGGCGTCGGCGCTGGCCGGGGAGCCGACCGAGCCGTCCGAGCCGTCGTTGCCGGCGGCGAGGACGAACAGCGTGCCGGTCTGCGCGGTCAGGGTCTGCACCGCCTCCTCCAGCGGGTCGACCTCCGGGGTGTCCCAGCCGCCGAGGCTCATGTTGATCACTGCGGCCTTCTTCTCGACCGCGGCCCACTGCATGCCGGCGAGGATCGCCGAGTCGGGGCAGCCGTTGTCCTCGCAGACCTTGCCGTCCAGCAGCGTCGCGTCCGGTGCCACGCCCCGGTACTTACCGTCGGAGGCCGCGCCGGAGCCCGCGATCGTCGAGGCCACGTGGGTGCCGTGGCCGACAGTGTCGCGAGCGTCGGTGGCCTCCGTGAAGTTGCGCGCCTCGGCCACCTTGCCGGCCAGGTCCGGGTGGGTCGCGTCGACGCCGGTGTCCAGCACCGCGACGGACACTCCGGCGCCGGTGAAGCCGGCCGCCCAGGCGGCGGGCGCGCCGATCTGCGGCACGCTGTGGTCGAGGCTCACCTGTCGACGCCCGTCCAGCCAGATCCGCTCGACGCCCCCCGCCGCGTCGAGCCGGGCCCCAGTTCGACCGGTGGCGAGAGTCGCCCACACCGCGCCGAGGGAGGACTTGTCGCTGTTCAGGGCGGCACCGCGGATCACCGGCAGGTCGCGGGTCAGCCGAGTGCCGGGCAGGGCGGCCGGGGCACGCCGGGCGGTCCCCGTCGAGCCGTACGACACCAGCAGCGGCAGGGTGCTGCGCCTGGTGTCGTCGTAACCCGCCTCGACCAGCCCGGTGATGTCGAAGAGTCGCCGGTCCACCCGGCCGGAGCGCAGCAACGGCAGCGCGTCCGTCGGCGTCACGGTGAGGCGTCCGCGCTCGCGCTGGACCAGGAACTGCACGTCCTCGCGGCCGGCGCCGCGCCGGACCGAGGCACCGGACGCGGTGACTGTGACGCGGTCACCGGTGATCAGCGTGACGGTGGTCGAGCGGTTGGCGATGGGTCCACCCGGAGTGGACTGTTTGTCGGTGCCGCCCGGTGGGGCGGGCGCGGCGGTCGTGGCTGAGGCGGGAGCCGGCGCGGAGAGCGCCAGCGCGAACACGAGGCCGAGAGCGGCCAATCTTCTTCCCTGGTGCAACGGATCCTCCTGGTCAAGCGTCTTGATGGATGGAGTCACATTGACAACCCAGAATTGCATACCGAGTATGCAAAAAGAAGGCCAGAAAGTGACGGACCCGCCACGAGCCGACGAACCGGCCGGCATGATCGGGCGGTGACCTCCATGAAGGACAGGATGCTCGCCGGCGAGCCATACATCGCCGACGATCCCGAAATCATCGCCGATCTGGACCGGGCCGCCCGGCTGATGGAGCGCTTCAACACCACTCCCGCGGCCGATCCGCAGGCGCGGATCGCGGCACTGCGTGAACTCCTCGGCGAACTCGGCGAGGACACCTGGATCCGCCCACCGTTCTACTGCGACTACGGCTGGCAGATCCGGATCGGCCCCCGCAGCTTCGTCAACTACAACGCGGTCTTCCTCGACGTCGCTCCGATCACCCTCGGCGCGGACGTCCAGGTCGGCCCCAACGTGCAGCTGCTCACCCCGACGCATCCGGTCGAGCCCGGCCCGCGACGGGACAAGTGGGAGGCGGCCAAGCCGATCACCATCGGCGACAACGTGTGGCTCGGCGGTGGCGCGATAGTCCTGGCCGGCGTGACGATCGGCGCGGACACCGTCGTCGGCGCGGGCGCGGTGGTCACCCGGGACCTGCCCGCCAACGTGGTGGCCGTCGGCAACCCGGCCCGGCCGGTCCGCGAACTCGGCTAGACGGTCGGTGGATCTGACAGGCGGACGACCAGGTCAGCCCGGTCGGCGGTGGGGGTGATCAAGGCGGCGTTCGACTCGTCGCTGCCCAGCGCCCACGCCCGCGCCTGCTCCGGAGACCGACCGAACGCCTCGTGCCGGGCGGTCAGCCGGCGGTGCCGCACCTCGGCGTCCAGGTCGAGAAACCATGCCTCGTGCAGCAGTGGTCGGATCTCCTGCCAGGGGAAATCCGGCAACAGCAGATAGTTGCCCTCGGTCACCACCAGCCGGACCGACGGCAGCACCTCGATCGCGCCGGCCACCGGCTCCTCCAGCTCCCGGCGGAACTCCGGCGCGTAGACCGACGTCGGCTCCAACCGGCGGAGCCGGCGCAGCAACGAGACGTACCCGTTGGCGTCGAAGGTGTCCACAGCGCCCTTGCGGTCGGCGCGGCCCAGGCGAACCAGTTGCGTCTGCGCCAGGTGGAAACCGTCCATCGGCACCAGGCAGGCTGCCGGCCCGATCTCGGCGACGATCCGTTCCGCCAGGGTGGACTTCCCGGCGCCCGGCGCGCCGGCGATGCCAAGCAGCTGTCGCGGGCCGGCCTCGACGAGCGTCAACGCCCGCGCCACCAACTCGTCGGCGGACAGCACCCGGGCCGGCGGCATCAGCCCAGAACCGGGTCGCTGATGGTGAACCGCGCCTGCACCGCCGCCTGCACGGTCTGCGGCTGCGGGTCCAGCTCAAGCTCCGGCGGGCCACCACCCGCACCACCGCCGCCGGCGAACGCCGCGCGGGCGAACATCGGCCGATCGACGGGCCCCGCGTCGGCCAGCTCGATCAGCGACGTGACCTGGGCACCGAGCGCCTCCGCGTACTCCCGGGCCCGCAGCAGCGCGTCGCTGATCGCGGCGTGCCGAGCCGCACGGTGGGCGGGGCTGTCCGGACGAAGCTCCCACCACGGGCCGGCCACCTCGACCTGGTCCTGGTCGGCCAGCCGCAGCATCAGCTCACCAAGGGCTGTGAAGTCGGTGACGGTGACGGTCGTGGTGACACTGCCGTGCCAGGCGACCACCCGCTCGCCCGAGCGCCGCGTCTCCGGCCGCACCCGCAGGTCGCCCGTCTCCCGCCGCGCCACCATCGGCCCGGAGCCGTCCAACAGCACCCGAACGGCGGCGGCCCGCTCCGCCAACCGGGTGAGCGTCGCCTCCCGGTCCCGGTCACGCGCCGTCGCGGTGACCGCGAACCGGGCCAGCTCGGGCGGCACCTCCCGGTACGCCTCGCCGCGCACCTGCACCACCGGACCGTCCGTCGCCATGCCCCTCAGCCTAGTCAGCGACGGGGCGCCGCGCCGCGTAGGAGACGGTGTCCGCGTCGACGTGCAGGCCGGCCAGGTAGCCGCCGGCCACCCCCAGCTCGCGCAACCAGGACACCTCTGCGGCGTGGTCACCACCGGCCGGGAACTGTCTGTCGTCCACGTCGAACCGCCTGTCGCGCAGCGCCACCCGGGAGGCCCGCGCCTCGTCGTAGCGTGCGGTCAGCGCCGGGGCGTCATCGGCGCGCAGCGCGGTGGTCAGGTCGTCCAGGAACGCGGTGACCTCGGCCAGCTCACGCAGCACCCGGTCCCGGTTGCCGAGCAGCATGTTGGCGGTCCGATCGGCCGGGGTTCCGGCGACCCGGGTGCCGTCGGAGAAGCTGCCGGCGGCGAGCGCGAGGATCGCGTCGCGCAGCGGCGCGCGTTGCACGGCGCCGGCCAGCGCGCCGGCGAGCAGGTGCGGCACGTGTGACGCGAGCGCGGCGGCCGAGTCGTGCTCCGTGGCGGACATCGGCACCACCCGGGCCTCGAAGACCTCCACCAGCAGCTCGGCCAGCCAACGGAACGCGGTGGTGGCCGGGCCGGGCGCCGGACAGAGCACCCAGGCCGCGCCGGTGAGCAGGTCCGGGCGCGCGGCCGTCAAGCCCGCCCGGTCGGTGCCCGCCATCGGGTGGCCGGGCACGAACCGGTGCGTCAGCCCGTGCGCGGCGGCGAACGCCGCCACCTGTTCCTTGGTGCTACCGACGTCGGTGAGCACACAACGCTCACCGGTCATCGCCGCCACCTCGACCAGCGTCGCTGGCAGGGTGGGCAACGGTCCGCACAGGAAGACCACGTCCCGGTCGGTCACCGCCTCGACCAGGCGGTCCGGCGTGGGTACGCCCACCCGACGGGTCTCCCGCCGGGTGGCCTCGTCCGGGTCCCACCCGACCACGTCGATGCCGGCGGCGACCATCCGGAGCAGCACCGAGCCACCGATCAGGCCGGTGCCGACGACTGCCGCCCGTATCCGCGCACCTGGCCTGTCCACCATGCTCGACCGCCCGGCGCCGCGATCAGGCGAGGCGCGCCGCGACGCCGGCGATGTGCTCGTCGGACTCGGTCAGCGCGACCCGGACATGCTGCCCGGCCGTCGGGCCGTAGAAGACGCCGGCGGCGACCAGGATGCCGCGTCGGGCCAGCCAGTCGACCGTCTGCCAGCAGTCCTCACCCCTGGTCAGCCAGAGGTAGAGGCCCGCCTCGGAGTGCTCGACGGTGAACCCGGCACCGGTGAACGCCGCGGCGAGCACCTCCCGCCGGGCCCGGTAACGCTCCCGCTGCTCCTCGGCGTGTCGCTCGTCCTCCAGCGCGGCGACCATGGCCGCCTGCACCGGCGCGGGCACGATCATGCCGGCGTGCTTGCGGACCTTGAGCAGCTCGGCGACGAGCGCCGGGTCGCCGGCCACGAACCCGGCCCGGTAGCCGGCGAGGTTGGACCGCTTGGAGAGCGAGTGCACGGCCAGCACCCCGGCGTAGCTGCCCCCGCTGACCTGCGGAGACAACACCGAGACCGGGTCGGCCGACCAGCCCAGGGGCAGGTAGCACTCGTCGCTCGCGACCACCGCGCCACGTTCGCGGGCCCAGTCGACCACTTTGCGCAGGTGCGCCGCGGGCAGCACCCGGCCGGTCGGGTTGCCGGGCGAGTTGACCCAGACCAGGCGAACCCGCGAGGTCGGCCCGACCGCCGTGAGCGAGTCGGCACGGACGACTGTGGCACCGGCCAGCCGGGCGCCATCCTCGTAGGTGGGGTACGCGACCGACGGCACCACCACCACGTCACCCGGGCCGATGCCGAGCAGCGTGGGCAGCCAGGCCACCAGCTCCTTCGAGCCGATGGTCGGCAGCACACCGAGACCGTCGACGCCGGCGCCGCAGGCCCGGGACACCCACGCCGCGATGGCGGCCCGCAACGCCGGGGTGCCGGCGGTCAGCGGGTAACCGGGAGCGTCGGACGCGTCAGCCAACGCCCGCCGGATCACCTCGGGCACCGGGTCGACCGGCGTACCCATGGAGAGGTTGATCAGGCCCTCCGGATGCGCCGCGGCCAACGTGGCCGCGGCGTCCAGGGTGTCCCAGGTGAACTCGGGCAGCCGCGACGAGACCGGCGCGGGCCGGTTCAGTGGCCCTCGCCGCGCGGCGGCTGCGCGGCGACGAAGGTGGCGTCCTTCTCCACCTTGCCGACCTTCGAGGCGCCACCGGGCGAGCCCAGGTCCTCGAAGAACTCGTAGTTCGCGCCGGTGTAGTCCTTCCACTGCTCCGGGACGTCGTCCTCGTAGAAGATCGCCTCTACAGGGCAGACGGGCTCACAGGCACCACAGTCGACGCACTCGTCGGGGTGGATGTAGAGCATCCGATTGCCCTCGTAAATGCAGTCGACCGGGCACTCCTCGATGCATGCCTTGTCGAGCACATCTACGCACGGCTCGGCGATGATGTAGGTCACCGGTCTTCTCCTCCGCAAGACTCGCCGCGATCTCCCGCGACGGTAAGAGCCTAGTATCTCGCCGGGGAGGGGGTCGATCGTGCTCCGACAGCAGGATGTGGGACACCGAATCGTGGTCCGCCGGATTGTGGGGATTCGCGAGGGCCGCCCGCTATTTTCCGATGCCCTCGGCGAGCTGGTCGAGCTGAGCGAGACTCATCTCACGCTGGCCACCGCGCAGGGGCCGCTTCGGGTCCCGGTGGCGCAGGTCCACCGCGCCAAGCGCGTTCCGCCGACCCGTCGGCCGACCGCTGCGGCCGTCGTGGCCCTGGAGCGGGCCGCCGACGAGGCCTGGCCCGCACCAACGCGGGGCCGACTGGGTGACTGGCTGCTCCGGTCGGCCGAGGGCTGGACCGGGCGCGCCAACTCGGCGCTGCCGATCGGCGACCCGGACCGACCACTGGCCGCCGCGGTCGACGCGGTGGAGCGCTGGTACGCCGAGCGAGGGCAACCCGCCTTGATCAACACGCCGCTGCCCCTCGCCGCTCCGGTCGGTGCCGAACTGGACGACCGCGGCTGGGGCACCCGCCCGCCGACGCTGGTGCAGACCGCGCCGCTGCCCCTGCCGGCGTCGACGCCCGCCAGCGGCCAGGCCGACGGGTGGGGCAGTGCGGTCGTCGAGCTGGCCACCGCGCCCAGCGACGAATGGCTGGCCATCGCCGCCGGCCGCAAGGGCGGCCTGCCGGACGCCGCCCGACACGTCCTCACCGCCGTGGGCCAGGTCCGCTTCGCCCACGTGTACGCCGACAACGCCCTGGTGGCCGTCGGCCGCGGCACCGTGACCGGCCAGGGGCGCTGGTTGGGCCTCAGCCTGATCGAGGTGGTACCGGCGGCCCGCCGTCAGGGATTGGCCCGCCGCGTGATCCACGAGCTGGCCAACTGGGGCGTGTCAGCTGGCGCGACGCACGCGTTCCTCCAGGTCGAGCAGCGCAACGCGGCGGCGGTCGCGCTCTACCAGCGGCTCGGCTTCGTCACCCACCACACCTACCTGACCCGGGTCGCCCCGAACTGACTCGCGAGGCGCGCGTCGAGCGCCGCCGGGCCCGGCGGCGGCCCGGCACGGCGGCGGCCCGGCGCTTGATCCACTCGGCTTTCAGGAAGTCGCGGCATCCGGACGCCCGGAACCCCCCGACTTCAAGGAAGCCGAGTCGATCAAGCTGCGTTCGGGCGGCCCAGACGGGCGGCCGCAACGTCGGGACGGCCGAGCCGGGCGGTGTCAGCGGCGGACGACCCGGCGGGGCTTCGCGGCCTTGACCTCGGCGTACCGCTTGAGCTGCTGAGAGCGGTAGTCCCGGCCGAGCGCGGTGAGCACCAGATAGCCGATCAGCAACCCGGCGCCGCTGGCGAGCAGGTAGAGCCAGATCTGCGCGAAGAACGTCGCCGCGCCGCCGGCGAACGGGTCGTGACCGACCAGCAGGGGCCCGACCAGCACAGTCAGCAGCAACGCCACCGGCACCACGAGGGCCATGTCGGCAGCCCAGCCCGCCAGCGGTCGGCGACGACCCCAACGGAAGGCGACCACGGCGAGGATCAGGCCGATCACCGTGAACATCGCCAGCGACACCCGGTCGGCGGCGGTGTCGTCACCGTCGAAGCCGAGCCGGATGATCAATCGGGCGACCACGTTGACCGCGAACAGCGCTGCAACGAGCACCCCGAGGTCACGCCACCGCTTGTTCATCGCCGGACCCTCCTGCCGTACGCCCCGTCGCGGGGTTCGCATCCCTGGCAGGAATATCTACCACCCTTACCTGGGAGCCGTCATCACCCGACAGCGGCCGGAATCAGCCCGGCGTCAGCCGCCCAGCATGGTCGGCTGTGGGGCGAGGATCTGCCGGAAGCCCATCACCGCGAAGGTCATCGCGCCGGCCACGATCATGGCCAGCCCGACCCAGTTGTCGCCGGCCAGCAACAGGTCGCCCTCGTTGGTTCGGATGGCGGCGACCGCCATCAGCGCGAACCACGGCACCGCCGGCAGCGCCACCGCCCAGCGACGGCCGACCGCCTCGTACGCGAACCAACTCAGCAGGATGTTGGCGCCGATGGCGAGGAGCACCGACACGCCGACCAGTTGCCCGCCGACGCGGAGCGTGGCGAGCAGCAGCTCCAGTACGCCGGTCAGCACACCAGCGATGACCACGACGATCCCACCGACCACCCGGACGCCCAGGTCCAGCAGGCGCGGCGGTGGCCCCGCCGGGGGCGGGGCTTCCTGGTCCTCCACGACCGTCATCGGTGCGGCCGGCAGGGTCACCGGGAACCCGCCGCCGCGACCGGGGACCGGTCCGGGGCGGTTCCCGCGGGCAGGCCGGCGAAGAGGTCGTCCTCCCAGCCGTACGGCCCGGCACCCGGGCCCTTCTCACCCAGCGCGAGGGTGAAGAACTCCACGCCCATGAACTCGCCACCGAAGTTGCCGGCGATCGAGTAGAGCCACGAGTTGGCCGGGATCTGGGTGGCGTGCGCCCGCATCGCGGCCTCCTTGGCCGTGTGCTGGTCGGTGCCGTCGATCCGGGCGCCGATCTGGGCGTCCGGGGTGCCGAAGGGCAGGTCGGCGATGTCCTCGATGCCGCCGAACGGGTTGTCGGACGACTCGGCGAAATGCGTCATGCCGGCCTCCAGGACGCTGAGCGGCAGGGCCGTCCAGTAGACCTTGAGCGGGGCGCAGCCCTCCTCCGCGGCCAGCTCGACGGCGCGCATGGCCACCCGGTGCGCCTGGATGTGGTCGGGGTGGCCGTAGAAGCCGTTCGGGTCGTACGTGACGAGCACCTGCGGGCGTACCTCGCGCAGGATCTCCACGAGGTGCCCGGCGGCCTCGTCGAGGTCGGCCTGCCAGAACGCCCGGGGGTGCTCGTTCGTCGCGAGCCCCATCATCCCGGAGTCACGGTAGCGGCCGGCGCCGCCGAGGAAACGGTGGTCGCTGACGCCGAGCGCGGCGCACGCGGCGGCCAGCTCGGCCACCCGGTACCCGCCGAGCTGGTCTGCCTCGGCGGCGGCGAGCTGCGCCAGCGCTGGCACGTGGATCTCGCCCTCCTCGCCGAGCGTGCAGGTCACCAGCGTGACGTGCGCGCCGTCGGCGGCGTAGTGGGCCATCGTCGAGCCGGTGCCGATCGACTCGTCGTCGGGGTGCGCGTGGACCAGCAGCAGGCGGCGGTCGGGCAGCATCGTCACGACGGTCACTCTAACTGGCGGTTCGGCCCAGCCAACGCTGACGCGTCCGCCCAGGTCGGCCACATCACCCCCGCTCCGGCTCTACGATTTGGCGTGTGGACTTTCCGGAGCTGGCCGCCCGCACCCGCCGGTTCAGCCACGGCGCGCCACGCGCTGTCTCGGTGGCTGAGGACGGCTCCCGGGTGATCTTCCTGCGTTCCGCCGGCCCCGAGGATCCGGCGGACGCACTCTGGCTGTTGGACGTGGGCACCGGCGAGGAGCGGCTGGTCGCCGACCCGGCGACCCTGCTGGGCGAGGGCGGGGACGTCCGCTCCCTCTCCCCCGGCGAACGCGCGCTCCGCGAGCGGCTGCGGCTCAGCGCCGCCGGCATCGGCTCGTACGCGTTGGACGCGGCCGGCCGGGTTGCGGTGTTCGCGCTGGCCGGGCGGTTGTTCCGGGCCGATCTGGTGCACGGCGACGTGGTGGAGGTGGTGACCGCCGGCCCGGTGCTGGACCCACGTCCGGACCCGAGCGGGCAGCGGCTGGCATACGTGACGGACGCCGCCGAAGGGGTGCGTCGGGGTGAACTGCGGGTGATCGACCCCGACGGCACCGACACCCTGCTGGCCGGCGAGGACGCCGGGGTGAGCTGGGGGTTGGCCGAGCACATCGCGGCGGAGGAGTTCGGCCGGTTCCGGGGGTACTGGTGGTCGCCGGACAGCCGTTCGGTGCTCGCCGCCCGGGTCGACGAGTCCCGCCTGGAGCGGTGGCACCTGCACGACCCGGCCGAGCCGGCGAGCCCGCCGACCGCCATCGCGTACCCCCGGGCCGGTGGGCCGAACGCGGAGGTCAGCCTGCACCTGCTGGACCTGGACGACGGCTGGGTCGACGTGCACTGGGACCGGGAGACCTACCCATACCTGACCGGGGTGAGCTGGGGCGAGGGCACTCCGTTGATCACCGTGCTGCGCCGTTCGCAGCAGCACGGGCTGGTGCTGGCGGTCGACCCGCGCACCGGTGAGACGCAGGTGCACGCCGAGCTGGCCGATCCTCGCTGGGTCGAACCGATCGCCGGCACCCCCGCGCACCTGCCGGATGGCCGCGTACTGGTCGGTGGGGAACTTGCCCACGACGGGTACGACGCCCGATGCCTGTTCGCGGACGGCACCCTGCTCACCCCGCCGTCGCTGTACGTACGACGGGTGGTGGGTCGGCTGCCGGCCGCCACCGGCCCGGCCGACCTGCTCGTGGAGGCGAGCGACGGCGAGCCGAGCGAGCGGCACCTGTTCCGGGTCCGCACCACCATCGGCGGTGGCGTGGACGCGCGTCGGCTCACCACCGACTCCGGCTGGTACACCGCCGCTGTGGGCGGGGACGTGCTGGCCGTCGGGGTCGCGTCGCTGGATCACGCAGGGGTGCGCTGGACGGTGCGTCGCGGCGATCAGGAGATCGCCGAGTTGCGCTCGTTCGCCGCCGCCCCGCCGTATTCTCCGCTGCCGCTGCTCGAACGGGTGACCGACCGGCGGCTGCCGGCGGCGGTGCTCTACCCGGACAACCACGTGACGGGCCGGCGGCTGCCGGTGCTGTTGGACATCTACGGCGGCCCGGGGCACCAGGAGGTCGTGGCGGCGCGGGCCGCGTGGTTGGAGCGGCAGTGGTGGGCCGACGCCGGGTTCGCGGTGGTCACCATCGACAACCGGGGTACGCCGGGCGTGGCCCCGTCGTTCGAGAAGGCGATCCACCGGCGGGTCGCCGACGTGATCCTGACCGACCAGATCGACGCGCTCACCGCGCTCGCCGGCAAGCACCCGGACCTGGACCTGGGACGGGTGGGGGTGCGCGGTTGGTCGTTCGGCGGGTGGCTGGCCGGCCTGGCGGTGCTGCGGCACCCGGAGCTGTTCCGGTGCGGGATCGCGGGTGCCCCGGTGACCGACTGGGCGCTGTACGACACCGCGTACACCGAGCGTTATCTGGGGTTGCCGGAAGACGGCCAGGACATCTACGCGCACCATTCGCTGGTCGAGTTGGCCGCCGAGCCGGTCACCAGCCCGGAGCAGGCCCGCCCGTTGCTGCTGGTGCACGGCATGGCCGACGACAACGTGGTGGCCGCGCACACCCTCCGGCTCTCGGCCGCCCTGTTGAGCACCGGCCGACCGCACGCCGTGCTGCCGCTGACCGGCGCTACGCACATGGCCGCGAACGGCACCGCCGAGCGGCTACTCCCCCTGGAGCTGGAGTTCCTCCGCACCCACCTGCTGTGAGCAGCGTTCTGTCACGGGATGCTGCCCGGGACGGCGCTCCGGCGTCCGGACGGTGACAATGCAGCGGTGTCGGATCACACGAAGCCGCTCGGCTACCGCCTCATCACCGGGCCCGATGATGCCCAGTTCTGCGCCCGCGTCAGCGCGCTTCTCGACAAGGGCTATCAGCTGTACGGGTCACCGGCGCTGACCTTCGACGGCGAACGCGTCATCGCCGCGCAGGCGTTGGTGCTGTCCCGCCCTGTCGACTCCGGGGCAAGCGCCGGGTAGAGACGACCCCACCGGACCGATGTCAGGCGACGCCGTGGGCATGGGCGTGAATCTTGGACAGTTTCCGTCATTATGGAACGGAAACTGTCCAAGATCTCTTGTTCGCACAGCGGCAAAGCCGGCGGTGATCTTGGCGGTCCGCACCAGGCAGCTCCGGGCGGAAACATCGCGGCGGTTTCGGACGCAATCGGCGTCGCGGGATCTCAGGGGCGTGCGTCGTATCGGGTCCGGGCTTCGAAGACGCGGTCCATGTGCGACTCGGCCCAGTCCTTGATCGCGATCATGACCGGGAACAGTTCGTGGCCGAGCGGGGTGAGCTCGTAGTCGACACGGACCGGCACCGAGGCGGTGACGGTGCGGGTGACCAGTCCGTCGCGCTCCAGGGTGCGCAGGGTCTGGGTGAGCATCTTCTGGCTGACGCCGGCGATGCGCTGAGCGAGCTCGCCGTGCCGCTGCGGGCCGTTGACGAGCGCTGGGATCACCAGGGCGACCCACTTGTCGGTGAGTCTGCTCAGCAGCTCACGGGTCGGGCACTGGTCAAGGAACGCGTCGTAGTCACGTTTCGCCTGTTCACGGCGTTTCGCTGCGGTCGACGTCGCCATCTTTCCTCCTTTGGTGCCCTAGGCACTTTAAGGTACCTACTTTCTCACAGTGCCGATGCTTCGTACGGTCGTGGTGAGAACGAAGTCCCACGAAGGAGACGGCGATGCGCGCAGTCAGCTATGCACAGTTCGGAGGACCGGAGGTCCTGCACGTGGCCGAGATGCCGGTGCCCGAGCCCGCGCCGGGGCAGGTACGGGTGCGGGTCGCGGCGTCGGTCGTCCATCCGGTCGATCTGATGGTCCGCTCCGGTCGGTTTCCGGCCCCGTTGCCGACCGGCCTGCCGTACACGCCCGGTTGGGACGTTGCCGGCAGCGTCGACGCGGTCGGCCCATCGGTCGACGAGTACGCGATCGGCGACGAGGTCATCGGCTTCTCGCCATGGCTGCAAACCACTGCCGGCGCCCACGCTGAATACGTGGTCCTCGACGCCGCCTGGCTGACCTCCGCGCCCGCCGGTGTCCCCGCCACCGAGGCGGCGACCCTGCCGACCAATGGCCTCGCCGCCGCCCAGGCACTCGACCTGCTCGCGCTCCCCACGGGTTCAACAGTGCTCGTCACCGGCGCCGCCGGACAGGTCGGTGGGTTCGTTCTGGCGCTCGCCCGGTCGACCGGTCTGCACGCCACAGGACTCGCCGGGGCGAACGACCGCGAGTTCGTCGAGTCGCTGGGTGCGGCGTTCCTGTCCCGCACCGACGACCCGACGGGCACGTTCGACGCGGTCATCGACCTGGCGGTGATCGGCTCCTCGCTGCTGGACCTCGTTCGGGACGGCGGCGGCTACGTGGCCGCGTCACCCCCGCTCCGCCCGGAGCCGGTACGCGGAATCCGGACCTTCGCGCTGGAGGTGCTACCGGACGGAACCCGGCTCGGCGAACTGGTCAAACTCGTCATCAGCGGCGACATCCCGCTCCGGGTCGCTGACGTGTACCCCTTCGCCGACGCGGCGAGCGCCCACGAGCGGCTGGCCCAGGGCGGCGTGCGCGGCGGCGTGGTGATCGTCCCCTGATCCGGGCGAAAGCTCGGCTGTCACGCCCGAGGACCCAGCGGGGATCGCCGGTGTGCAGCGCTGCGGTGAACTGGTCCTTCTCCGCTGCGGTTAGTACCGCCGTGGACCGCTCGGCAGCGGCGAAGTCCAGGCGGTCGGGCGCGAACACCAGGTAGGCCTCTCACAAGGTGGTGCGGATAACCGCACCCGTACCGTTCGGGCCACCCGGATGTCCCTGCCGCCGCCGGCGCCGAGGCTGGAGCGCATGGACAACGTGGTGGAACTTGACGGGGTGACCCGCATCTACGGCTCGCGCCGCCGGCCGGTCGCCGCTCTTCGCAGCGCCTCACTCGCGGTGGCGGCCGGCACGTTCGTGGCGGTGATGGGCGCGACCGGGTCGGGCAAGAGCACCCTGCTTCAGTGCGCGGCCGGGCTGGACCGGCCGACGTCGGGGCGGGTCCGGCTGGTCGGCCGCGACGTCACTCGGATGCGCGAAGGTGCGCTGACCCGGCTGCGGCGCGACCGGGTGGGTTTCGTGTTCCAGTCTTACAACTTGCTGTCGGAACTGACGGTGCGGCAGAACGTGCTGCTGCCCCGTCGACTGGGTGGTCCGCGCCCGCGCCCGCTCGACGAGGTGCTGGCCGAGGTCGGGCTGTCCGGGCTGGCTGGCAGGTCGGTTGGTGAGTTGTCCGGTGGCCAGCGTCAGCGGGTCGCCATTGCCCGTGCGTTGGCTGGCCGTCCCGCCGTGGTCTTCGCTGATGAGCCAACCGGGGCGTTGGACCCGACCACCGGTGCGCAGGTTCTGCAGTTGTTTCGGAGCGGGGTGGACCGCTCCCGGGTGACGGTGGTGATGGTCACCCACGACCCGATGGCTGCGGCCTGGAGCGACCGGCTCATCCTGCTGCGCGACGGTGAGGTGGTGGCGGACGGCCCGACGCCCGATCCGACAACCATCACGGAGCGGTTGGCCCGCACGGTGACTGACCCGGCGGTGGCCCGGTGAACGCGGGGCTGACCAGGCAGGCGCTGCGCAAGCAGCCGTGGGCATTCGCTGGCCCGTTCATCACGCAGTGCCTGGCCGCCGCGCTGGCGTCCGGAGCGCTCGGCGCCACCTCCTCGCTGTCCGGCGCGCGGTTGGACCCGGCCGCCCGCCAGGCGTTGACGGAGAGCAGCATCCCCGAGATGGCCACGCTTTTCGTGGTGATGTCGGTGTACCTGACCGCATTGATCGTTGGGCTGACCATGACGTCGTCGATCGCCCGGCAGGGCCGGGACATCGCGCTGGTGCGGGCGGTCGGTGCCACTCCCGGGCGGGTGCGCCGCGCGGTGGCGGCCCAGGCCGCTGCGGTGGCGGTGCCGGCGGTCCTGCTCGGGGTGCCACTCGGTGCCCTACTCGCCCGCGCCTGGTTGGCGGGGCTCACCGGGCACGGGGTGATCCCACAGGGCGTGACGTTCCACAGTTCGACCGCGGCGCTGCCCGCCGCGTTGGGCATCACCGTCGGGGCGTCGATGCTCGGTGCGCTGGTCGCCGCGATTCGTCCCGCACGGGTACGCCCCGCCGCCGCGCTGACCGAGACGGCCGTTCCGCGGCGGCAGCTCAGCTTTGTGCGTACCGCGATCGGGGTGGTACTCGTGGCTGGCGGCGTACTGCTGTCGATCCAGATCGCGAACGGCGACCCGGCGAAGGCCGGCGAGTCGAGCTTCCTCACGATGCTGGCCTTGTGCGTCGGGGCCGGTTTCCTCGGTCCGGTCCTGCTGCGGATGGCCGCCCCGCTGGCGCGATTGTTCGGGGGCACCGGGGCGCTGGCTGCGGACAACCTCGCGGTGCGGTCCAAGGCGCTGTCCGGCGCGCTGGTACCACTGGTGCTCGCCATCGCGTTCGCCATGGTGAAGGTGCTCACGCACACCACGTCCGAACATGTGAACGCCGCCCCCGAATCGGCGGCACGAGTGTGGACGGAGTACTCCGGGACTGCCGTCTATGTGGCCTTCGCCGCGGTCGCAGCGGTGAACACGTTGGTGACCGTGCTGCTGGCCCGGCGCCGGGAGCTTGCGGTGACCCGGCTGGTCGGCGCGAGCAGGATGAGGGTGCTGGCCGTGGTCGTCTGCGAAGCCCTGATGGTGACCCTGACCGCTCTGGCGATGGGTACGGTGGTCGCGATGGTCACCCTGGTGCCGATGCTGCACGGCATGCTGGGCACGTGGATGCCGTACCTGCCGAGCGGGCAGCTGACCGTCGGCCTGGCCGCGGTGATCGGTCTGGTCCTGCTGGGCACCGTGGTGCCGGCGCTGGTCGCGATGCGCCGCCCGGCGGTGGAGTCGCTGGCGGTCGACGCGTGAGATCGGTCGTCGCCACGGTCCTGCGCGCGCCGGTGGCCGGCCGTACCTGGCGTGAGGTCGGATACGCGGTCACCGGCGCCGTACTGGCCGTGCCGACGTTCGCGCTGGCACTGCTGGGGTTGGTGTTCTCCGCGCTGTCGCTGCTGACGATCGGGCTACCGCTGCTGACCGGTGTGCTGGTGCTGGTCCGGCTGACAGTGCGGTACTTCCGTGGACCGGCCCAGCTCTTCCTCGGCTGGAGTTGGCCGAACCCGCCACCGCTGCGACGCCGCGGGTCGGGCCCGGTGCGCTGGGCGGCTGCGGTGCTGACAGACGCCAGCGGTTGGAGGGCCCTCGGGTACTGCTTAGCCCGGCTGCCGCTGATGACCGCGGCCACCTACCTCGGCGGGGTCCTCATCGTGGGAGGGCTGCTGGGGCTCGCGTACCCCGTGTGGATGCACCGGTTCCCGCAGGATCCGCCGTGGGGCGGCACCTGGGGTCTGGCCGCACAGGGGTTGGCCGCGCTGCTGGCGTTTCCGTGGTATTTCCGGCTCATCGTGTGGTTGGACCGGCGGTTGGTGGGGGCGCTGCTGGAGCCGGGCCCGGAGCGAGCCCGGATAGCTGCGCTGGAGGCCAGCCGGGCCGCGTTGCGGGCGGATGCGGCCGCACTCCTGCGGCGGGTGGAGCGGGACCTGCACGACGGAACGCAGGCCCGGCTGGTCGCGTTGGGCGTCGCGCTGTCGCGCATCGAGCGGCGAGTCGGCGAGCCGGAGCTGCGGGCGATGGTGACGCAGGCCCAGGGCGCGGTGGTGGAGGCACTGACCGAGCTGCGGGACATCGTGCGGGGCATTCACCCGCCCGCGTTGGATTCCGGCCTGAGCACCGCGATCGAGACCCTGGCCGCACGCAGCGCGGTGCCCGTCGACGTGCACGTGGACCTGCCCCAGCGACCAACACCCGAAATGGAGTCGGCGCTCTATTTCAGCGCCGCGGAACTGCTCACCAACGTGGCGAAGCACGCCGCTGCCAGCCGGATCCGGCTGGACCTTCGCGCCCTGGACGGCACGCTGCGCCTGACCGTCACCGACGACGGGCGCGGCGGGGCAAGGCCTGGAAGCAAGGGTACGGGTCTGGCAGGGCTGGTCCGGCGGGCCGAGTCGCTGGACGGTGCGCTGCGGGTGGACAGCCCGCCCGGCGGACCGACGACCATCACAGTGGAGCTGCCATGCGAGTTGTGATCGCTGAGGACAACCCGTTGCTGCGCGACGGGATCAGGTTGCTGCTGACCGATCACGGAATCACCGTCGTGTCGACTGTCGACAACGGCGACGACCTGCTGGCGGCGGTCGGCGAGCACCGGCCGGAGACGGCGGTGGTCGACGTGCGGATGCCGCCGACCTTCACCGATGAAGGCTTGCGGGCGGCGCTGGCGATCCGGGCGGCGTACCCGGAGACCGGTGTGCTGGTCTTCTCCCAGTGGGTGGAGACCCGGTACGCGCGGCAACTGATCGCCGAGCACCCCGGGCGGGTCGGATACCTGTTGAAGGACCGCATCGTCAGCACCGACGACTTCATCGACGCGCTGCGAAGGGTGGCCGCCGGCGGGACAGCGCTGGACCCGGAGGTGGTGCGGCAGTTGCTGGCGGCGCCGGCGGTGGACGCGGGCGTCGCCCGCCTCAGCGAGCGGGAACGAGAGGTTCTGGGGATGCTGGCCGAGGGCAGGTCCAACGCTGCCATCTGCGAGGCGCTCCACCTCGCCCCACGCAGCGTGGAGAAGCACGTGACAGCCATCTTCACCAAGCTGGACCTGCCCCAGGCGCGGACCGACCACCGACGAGTGCTCGCCGTGCTGCGCTACCTGAACGCGGGGCGCTGAGCCGGTGGGACGCTAGGAGACCGAGGGTGGCCAGCGGTGTCCGCGCCACTCGTGCCATGTCGCGAAACCAGCAGGTGGGTCGTCGACAGGCTCACTGCCGTCCAGCTCGCCGGGCGTCGGGATGTCGATGCCGGCAGCCCATTCGGCGAGTTCCGCATCGGACATCGGCCATGTGGTGTGCGGCGCTTCGGCCTGCCGCCGATCCAGTCGCCGGCGCTGCTCGACTGGACTGACTTCGAAGTAGCGCAGCTCCACAAGCGCGCCCAGGTCTGCTGCCGCCTGGCGTAGGGCGGAGCGCTCGTCCCGGCTCCAGAGGCCAAAGTCGATCACCACATTGTTGCCGAGTTCGAGCGCCCGCAGCCCGATCTCGATGAGTCGTCCCTCGATCACGTCCTGAGCCGACGACGGATTCTCAGGCCCGTAGAGAGCCTTCACCCATTCGTCCTTCGTGAGACGAAGTGCCGCCGACTCGATCTCGATGCGCCGAGCGGCGGTGGTCTTCCCGGTGCACGGCAGCCCTACCGTCAGGAACAGTGTTGGTCGCGTCATCGACGCCCCCTTCCGTGCGAACGCCCATCGCCGGCCTTCTCGACTCGGCCACCGCTCCGGCTCTCCGGGACGCTATGGGACCGGCGGTGCCGGCCGCGCCGCGTCATACGCCCGTACGGCAGTGGACGAGACGGCGGCCAGGTGCGGACGGGGCGGCAGCCAGACGGTCTGGATGCCGAGCTGCTCGTTCATCGCGGCGAGCTGGTACTCGTAGCGAAGGTCCGCGGCGGTGCGCACGCCGCGAACGATGACCGTGGCACCTCGACGCGCGCAGTAGGCAGCGGTCAGCCCGGTCCAGGTGTCCACCTCGACATTGCCCCACGCCGCCGGCATGGCGTCGCGTACGCGGGCCGCCCTGGCCGTGGCCTCGGCGGTTGGTTGCTTGTCGGCGTTCACCGCCAGCAACACGATGACCAGGTCGAACATCATCCGGGCACGCGCCACCAGGTCGCCGTGGCCGGGGGTGAACGGATCGAATGTGCCGGGGTAGACCGCCAGCGAATCGCGCACCGGCAGCACCGGCACAGCCGTCACCGCGACTCCAACCGCATGGCCCCGATCATCCCAGCCTTCGAATCTGGACTCACCCTGCTCGGCGATCTTGCACTTCCTGTCGCGACACAACAGGCATTCCACTCATGTTGACGACCGAATCTGCAAGATCGGCGCGATCTTCTCGCTCGACACACGTTGATCTATCGGGGTGGACCGTCCTGCTCACAGCACTCCGAGGTTGATGGCGAGCTGGGTGATCGTGGCTGGGGCGGCCGGGTCGCGGGCGGCCTGGGCAACCACGTCCCGGGCGGCCGGCCGATGGTGAATCTCGGCGGGCGCGATGTGTTCGGCCCGCAGCAGAACCCTGGCCGCGTTGATGGCGTCGTCCGTCTGGAGGTAGGCGCGCGCCGCGTCGATCAGGTGCGCGGCGCGGTGCTCGATCGGCAGCCATCGCCACCCGTCCCGTCCGATCGCCAACTCGTGCCGGGCGACCCCCTGCGGCCCGTCGCCCATCTCCACGGCAGCGGTGACCCGGGCCAACTCGACCGCCGTCGGCCCGAACGCCGTCCGATGATGGTCGTGTTCGTCGCCCACCTGGACGGCCAGCTCGGCGGCCTCGTCAAGCAGGCCACCGACCACCCGATCGTCACCCGCCCTGGCCGCGATCAGGGCGGCCTGCACAAGCAGCGATCCCCGCAGCGACATCTCCTCCGGGGTGCCCGGGGCGATCTGGGAAGCGGCGGCCAGCATTACCGCCCCTGCCTGAGCCGATGCCCGCAGCACCTGGCCAAGTTGCACCGCCGCGCAGGCCAACATCACCCGGTCATCGGCGGCGGCGGACATCGCCCGGTCAGCGGCCAGCCACGCGAGGCTCCTCTCACCCAGCTTCACCAGCAGCGCCGCCGTCACCCGATACGCCTCGACCACCGCTGCGCGCCCGGCCTCGGGGTCCAGCGCGTGGGCGCGGTGAACCTCGGTCACCAACGTGGGGAGCAGCTCGACCAGACGTGGGTACCGGGCATGTTGGTAGGTCATCCACGCGTGCCGCACCTCCCGAGCCAACCGATCGGGCGACATCACGTCACGGTCCGCCGGGCGACCATAAGCCATTGGGTACGCCGACAGCGCGGCCCGAATCCGCGCCACTCCCTCGCGACGTTCCGCCGCCCCGGCGGGCTGGACATCACGACCGAGCAGGGCTGCGGGATCGACCCGCAGCACCGCCGCGATCTCCCGGATGGTCGATACCCGCTCCAGAGAACGGACCCCGCGTTCGACCTTGTCCACCCAGCTCTTCGACTTCCCCAACCGATCCGCGAACGACTGCTGCGACAACCTCCGCCGCACCCGCAGGTAGGCGACCCGCCGACCGATCGGCACCGGCTCACGGCTCACCACGCCACCGCCGGTCCGGCACCGCCCGAGTCGTCTCCTGCACCGGTATCCGCTCCGCCTCGGCCTGCGCGAGCAACCGGCGTTTGGCCTCTTCCCGTTCGGCCGCGTCGATCTGCTCTCCCCGGCTGACCATCTCGTCGTCAGAACTGGGCATCATCACCTCCGCTGCTGGTCCGCATCGCAGCCTCAGCCGCCGCGTTGCTTGTCACAATGACGCCGAGCCGTCGTCAGGCGCGACGGCACAGAGCCCGACAACACGGGCACTTTGCTGGCGACATTAAGGCGACAGATCGCTATTGTGGCGAACATGAATGCCCCGAATACCGCTCTACGCGCGGTCCGCACCGGGATGCGGATGAGCCAGGACGACTTCGCCCGCGCGCTCCAGGCCGCCGGCCGTCGCGTCGGCGAGCCCAACGACGCCAACAAGAGACTGGTCCAGCGCTGGGAGTCTGGCGCGATCGCCGCACCCCGGCCCGTGTACGCCCGCGCACTGGAAGTCGTGACCGGCCTGCCGGTCTCACTGCTCGGCTTCGCCGCGATACCCAATGGCGATGTCGTCGACGACCAACACGGTGGCCACGACCTGACCTCGCCCATGTCGAGCCTGGCCACACCAACGCCCAAGCCACTCACGGTCCACGCGTCGTACGACGGGGTCTGGCTCAGCCGCTACCAGTACCACTCCAGTGGCCGGGGGGAATCATTCGCCGGACAGCACTTCGTGGTCGTACTCCAGCACGGCGACCAACTAACCGTGCGAAGCCTTCCTGGCTCGGCGGCATCCTCACTGTCAATGGATCTGACCGTTGACGGTGCCGTGGTTACCGGCACCTGGGTCGAGCAGACCGACTCGGCCGGTTACTACCGAGGAGCCCGTTACCACGGCGCGATCCAGCTACTGGTCGAGCCGACTGGTCGACGGATGGCCGGGAAGTGGGTCGGTTTCGGCAAGGACATGGACGTCAACACCGGCCCATGGGAGCTGACCTTCCGGGACGCCTCCACGTCCAAGGCGACGCTCCACCAGTACAACACCTCGCCGGAATAGCACGCTGTGACCCTTTACGCGAGGAACTGGTTGGTGGCTTCGATGAGCAGGCTGCGGGTGCCAGGTTCGGAGCCGCTGTGGCCCGCGTCCTCCACGATGTGGAACTTCGCCTCAGGCCAGACCCGATGCAGGTCCCAGGCTTGCTTTGGTGGCGTCTTGATGTCGTATCGACCGTTCACGATCACCGCCGGGATGTGTCGAATGCGGTCGACTCCCGCCAGGAGACCTTCCGGCAGGAGGAAGCCGCCGTTACTGATGTAGTGGTGTGTGATGCGGGCGAACGCCAGCAGGCTGGCGTCGTCGATGCCGGGCGGCGCCATCGGCAGCAGGGTGTTGGCCGAGAGCTCCCAGCTCATCCAGGCACGGGCCGCCGGGCCGTGGACCGCGGGGTCGGGATGGGAGATGCGGCGGCCATAGGCGCCGACGAGGTCGTGCTGTTCCGTCACGGGGATCGCAGCACAGAAGGCCGCCCACTCTGCGGGAAACAGATGCGCTGCGCCCGCCGGGGTGAACGCCCATGCCTCGTCCGACCTGCGAACCAGCCACACGCCACGGAGTACGAGTTCGGTGACCCGCTCGGGATGGGCCTGCGCGTAGGCCAGGGCGAGGGTGCTGCCCCAACTGCCTCCGAAGACGAGCCAGCGCTCAATCCCCAGGTGCTCTCGTAGCTGCTCGATGTCCGCCACCAGATGCGGGGTGGTGTTGTGTTCCAGTGACGTCTTCGGGTCGCCCGCAAAGGGCCGGCTGCGACCGCAGTTCCGCTGGTCGAACAGCACGACGCGGTAGCCGGACGGGTCGAAGTACTGCCGATTGCCGGGGAGCAGACCACCGCCGGGGCCGCCGTGCAGGAACACCGCGGGTTTGCCGCCGGGGTTTCCACACACTTCCCAGTAGAGCTCGTTGCCGTGGCCGACGCTGAGCATCCCGGAGTCGTACGGCTCGATGGGCGGGTACCAGTCCATGACAGCAGGGTCCCCTCCCGACGACGTTGTCGGAAGGGGACCCTGCTGGTCTGCGGTGTGACTTACGGCTTGACGTACGCGTTCACGAACGACGGGTAGCCGAAGACGCTGGAGATGAAGATCCCGCCGGCCTTGGAGCCGTGCACGTTGTAGGCCACGTCGACGTAGAACGGCACCACCGGTGCGTGCTCCTTCATGATCCGCTCGTCGAGCTTGGCCCACTCCGGTCCCTGGTCGGCCGGGGGCATGGCCAGGATGCGGTCCATCTCAGCGTTGATCGTCGGGTCGTTGAAGTAGGACTGGTTGCTGTTGCCCTCGGCCTTGATGGTCCGGCCGTCGTAGAGCACCGGCAGGATCGACGCTCCGCTGGGCCAGTCCGCCGCCCAGTTACCGATGTACAGGTCCCAGGGGTTGTTCTTCTTCTTGATCTCGTCGAGCTTCGCGTCGTCCGAGATGTTCCGGACGGTAATCTTGAAGCCGGCCCGCTCCAGGTTCGCCTTGAGCTGGGCACCCTGCTGCTGCTCGGTCGAGTTGTCGGCGACACCGAGAACCAGCTCCGGCGTCTTGCCGCCGAGCAGCTCCTTGACCTTGTCGACGTTGCCGTTGGCGCCCGCCGGGTACGCGTCGTACGCCTTGTAGCCGATGGTGGCCGGCGGCATCAGCGTGGTCAGCGGCGCGGCGACGGTCTGACCGCCGAGCGCCTTGATCATGCCTTCGCGATCGATGGCGTAGTTGAGCGCCTGACGCACCTTCAGGTCGGTGACCCGCTGGTTGTTGATGACGAGCTGGTTTGCGCTCGGGGTCGGCGAGAGGAGCGTCCGGGACTTCAGCGACGCGTCCCCGGCCACCTTGGCGACCAGCGAGGCGGGCACCGTGTTGAAGGCGAGCGCGCTCTGGTCGGCGCCGTTGTCGGCGATCACCCGGTTGTTGGCGGCGTCCGCGGTGGGGCCGAAGCTCCAGACGAACTGGTCCGGGTACTGGTGCCGGACCGGGTCGGTCTTCGGGTCCCAGTTGGGGTTGCGGTCCAGGGTGATCTGCACGCCGACCTGGTTCTTGGCGACCTTGTACGGGCCGGACGAGAAGGGCTGCTTGTCCAGGTCGACGCCGGTGTCCTTGTCGGCGGGCAGCGGCGCGGTGGTCGGCAGCGAGACCGCGAACGGCAGGTCACAGCGGGGCTTGGCGAACTCGAAGCGCAGCGTCTTCGCATCCGGCGTGCTCAGGCCGGGGGGCAGCGACGTCTTGTTCTTCTTGAAGTCCCACTTGGTGTCGAACTGCGCGGTGTCGGCCAGCCACTCCTGGATGTAGGTCGGGCCGCCGGACAGGTCCGGGTCGAAGGAGCGGGCGATGCCGTACGCGATCTCCTTGGAGGTGATCGGCCGGCCGTCCTCGAACTTCACCCCGTCCTTGATCGTGAACTCCCAGACCTTGCAGTCGTTGTTGACGTTCTTGCCCGGCGTCTCGGCCAGGTCGCCCACCAGGACCAGGCCGCCCTTGCCGTCGTCCTTCCAGGTGGTCAGGTAGCGCGACCAGAGGGGGTTGGCCATCAGACCGGCGAACGAATACGTCCGCTGCGGGTCCAGGTGGGAGATCGGGGACTCCCGGATGACGCTGAACGTGCCACCCTTCTGGGCGCCACTCACCTCGGCCGCCGGCCCCTGCGAGTCCTTGGGGTCGGTCGCGATGACCCCGGTCTGCTTCCGCTCGCTGTCCACAGTGGTGCCCTCGCCCGTGTTCTTCGAGCACGCACCCAATGCCACAACCAGAGCGATCGCGCCGCCTGCGGCAGCCACCACGCGTGGTCTCATGAAGTACCCCCTTCACCCATGTGCCGTGCGGTTTCGTCGGGGCGAGAACCGCCGACGTCCCGAGGATCGTAAGGAAAAAAACTTACAATTTGTGTAACAGTTGTCGATAAATTCCGCCACCGGGCGCGCCCCGTCCACCGACAGCTCAGCGCAGCCGCACCCGAGGGTCGATGGCCGCGTAGAGCAGGTCCACCAGTACGTTCGCCAACACCACGAAGACGGCGGCGATCAGCACCGTCGCCATGATCGTGGGCAGATCACCCGAGCGCACCGCGTCCACCGCCGTACGCCCCAACCCCTGGATGCCGAACGTCGTCTCGGTGATCACCGTCCCGCCCAGCGCCCCGCCCACGTCCAGCCCCGCGATGGTCACCACCGGAGTGATCGCCGCGCGCAGCGCGTGCCTCCCGTACACAGTGGGTTTGGCCAGGCCCTTGGCCCGCGCGGTCCGGACGAAGTCCTCCGACAGCGTCTCCAACATCTGCGCCCGCGACAGCCGTGCGTAGATCGCCGAGAAGAGGAAGGCCAGCGCCACCCAGGCCAGCACCAGCCCGCTGGCCCACTTCGCCGGGTTGTCGAATATCGAGGTGTAGCTGGGCACCGGCAACAGCCGCAGGTTGTAGACGAACACCAGCAGCAGCACCGCGCCCACGAAGTACAGTTGCAACGAGGCGCCGGTCAGCGAGAAGCCGATCGCCAGCCGGTCCAGCCAGGTGCCCCGACGCAGCGCGGACACCATGCCGAGCCCCACGCCGAGCAGCAACCAGAGGATGGCCGCCGGGATCACGATGCTCAGCGTCACCGGCAGCACCCGGGCGATGGTGTCCGAGACGGCCTCGTTGGTGACGTACGACCAGCCCAGGCAGGGTGCGTCGCACCGGCCGCCCTGGGCGCTACCCAGGTCCCGACCGGTCACGATGCCCTTCATGTAACCGGCGTACTGGCTGATCAGCGGATCGTTCAGGCCCAGGTCGTCGCGGACCCGCTCCAGCCGCTCCGGGTTGCAGTTCTTCGAGCAGATGCTACTGACCGGGTCGCGCGGAAGAGCGAAGAACATCAGGAAGGTCAACACGCTCACCGCGAAGAGGGTCAGCGTGGCGGAGAAGAGTCGCTTGAGCAGAAATCGCGCCATGATTTTGACCCCTACCGGGACGACTTCGGGTCGAGCGCGTCCCGCAACGCGTCGCCGAAGAGGTTGAAGGCGAACACCAGCGCGAAGATCGTGATGCCCGGAAAGAACACGTACGCCGGGTCGGTCTGGAGGAAGTCCAGACTGCGGTAGATCATTCGGCCGAAGCTCGGCGTCTCGTCGCTGAGGCCGACGCCGATGAACGACAGCGCCGCCTCGCTGGTGATGAACTGCGGCACCGCCAGGGAGAAGGACACCAGGATCGGCGCCCAGATGTTCGGCAGCAACTGCCGGAAGAGCATGTGCCCCAACCCGGCCCCGCTGGCCCGGGCCGCCTCCACGAACTCCCGCTCGCGCAGCGCGATCACCTGCCCGCGAACCAGCCGGGCCGTGCTGGTCCAGCCGAAGATGGCGAAGACGGCGATCAGCACGCCCACCCCGAAGGCGGACGACACCTGCCCCCGCTCACCGTAGAAGCGCAGCGTGATGGTGGGCGTGAGCGCCAGCGCGATAATCAGGAAGGGCATGGCCAGGGTCAGGTCGGTGATCCAGTTGATCACCGCGTCGAGCCAGCCGCCCAGGTAGCCGGCGAGCGCCCCCAGCACGATCCCGATCGTCGCGGTGATCAGGGCCGCCGCGAACGCGATGAACAGCGAGGTCCGCAGCCCGTAGATCAGCCGGATGAAGATGTCCCGACCCAGCCCCGGCTCCAGACCGAACCAGTGCTCGCCACTGACCCCGCCGGCGTACCCCAGCGGCATGCCGAAGCCGTCCAGCATGTTCTGGAACTGCTCCCGCGGGCCGATCCCGTAGACCATCTCGATCAGCGGAGCAGCCAACCCCAACAACAGGAAGAAGACCAGGAGTACGCCGCTGATCACCGCCGTCCGGTCGCGGCGCAGCCGCAGCCAGGCGAGCTGACCGGGCGAACGGCCCACGACGCCAGTGGTCGCGGCTCCGCTCTCGTCGCCACCGGACTCGATCTCGGCCAGCGCCACACCCTCCACCGGGGACAGGCTCACGACGACACCTCCTCGACGACCTGGGTGATCGACCCCGCCACTTCGGGGAAGTGACACGCGGTGGCCTGGTTGCCGCCGTCGCGCGGGATCAGCGCGGGCTCCTCGGTGGCGCAGATGTCCTGCGCCTTCCAGCACCGGGTGCGGAACCGACAGCCCGACGGCGGGTCCAGCGGGGTGGGTACGTCACCGGTCAGCCGGATCCGCCCCGCCGGGCCGAGCTGGGTGACGTCCGGGATCGCCGAGAGCAAGGCCCGGGTGTACGGGTGCTGTGGGCGCTCGTAGATGTCCGCCCGGTCGCCGATCTCCACGATCCGACCCAGGTACATGACCGCGACCCGCTGGCAGAAGTGCCGGACCACGGCCAGGTCGTGCGCGATGAACACGAAGGCCAGGCCAAGCTCGCGTTGCAGGTCGCGCAGCAGATTGACGACCTGCGCCTGGATCGAGACGTCCAGCGCGGAGACCGGCTCGTCCGCGACGATCAGCTTGGGCCGCAGGGCCAGCGCGCGGGCGATGCCGATGCGCTGGCGTTGACCACCGGAGAACTCGTGCGGGTACCGGTTGTAGTGCTCCGGGTTCAGCCCGACCAGCTCCAGCAACTCCTGGACACGGGCCTTGATGCCACCCGGCGGCTTGATTCCGTTGACCTGTAGCGGCATCGCCACGATCCGGCCCACCGTGTGCCGAGGGTTCAGCGAGGCGTACGGGTCCTGGAAGATGATCTGGAGTTCCTGGCGCAGCGGGCGCAACTCCCGGCGGCCGGCGTGCGTGATGTCCCGCCCGTCGAACTCGATGCTGCCGCTCGTCGGTTCCAGCAACCGCACCAGCATCCGACCGGTGGTGGTCTTGCCGCAGCCCGACTCCCCCACCAGGCCGAGCGTCTCGCCCGGGCGCACGTCGAAGTCGAGCCCGTCGACCGCCCGCACCAGACCGGTGGCGCGCAGCCCCTGGCGTACCGGGAAGTGCTTGCTCAGGCCGCGTACCCGCAGCAGTGGTTCATCGGTCATCTCCACAGTCCTCCGTTCGGGACTGCGGTACTCCGCTGCGCTACGTTCCTCGCCCTCACACAGCCACCCCCACTCGTGCGATGTCCTCGGCGTAGAACGCGGCGCGCTCCTCCGCGCTCAGGTGACAGGCGACCAGGTGGCCATCGGCCCCGGCGGGGCGCAGCTCGGGCACCTCGGTGCGGGAGCGGCTGCCGGCGCGGTCCGCGTACCGGCAGCGCGGGTGGAACGCGCAGCCCGACGGCAGGTTGATCAGGCTGGGCGGGTTGCCGGGGATGGGCACCAGGTCCGCGTCCGCGTCGCCGTGCAGCGACGGCACGCTGGAGAGCAACCCCCAGGTGTACGGATGCTGCGGCGCACGGAGCACCTGCTCGACGCTGCCCCGCTCGACGGCCCGCCCGCCGTACATGACCAGCACGTCGTCGGCGACCTGGCCGACCACGCCGAGGTCGTGGGTGATCAGGATGATCGCGGAGTGGAACTCGGCCTGGAGGTCGGCGAGCAGGTCCAGGATCTGCGCCTGCACTGTGACGTCCAACGCGGTGGTCGGCTCGTCGGCGATCAGCAGCGCCGGGTCGTTGACCAGGGACATCGCGATCATCGCCCGCTGGCGCATGCCGCCGGAGAACTCGTGGGCGTACTGGTCGAAGCGACGCGCCGGCTGCGGGATGCCGACCCGGTCCAGCATGTCGACAGCACGCTGGCGGGCCTCGCGCCGGTTGGCCTTCGGGTGGTGCACCCGGTACGCCTCGGCGATCTGCCGGCCCACCGTGTAGTACGGGTGCAGAGCCGACAGTGGATCCTGGAAGATCATCGCCATATCCCGGCCGCGCAGCCGGCGTACCTCCTCGTCGGCCAGGCCGACCACCTGCCGGCCACCCACGGAGATCTCCCCCGTGATGGTGGTCCGTTTCGGGTCGTGCAGGCCGAGAATCGCCAGCGAGGTGACGCTCTTGCCGGAGCCGGACTCACCCACGATGCCGAGGGTGCGGCCCCGCTCGACGGCGAACGACACCCCGTCGACAGCGCGCACCACGCCGTCCTCGGTGTCGAACCGGACCCGAAGATCACGCACCCGCAGGTAGGCGTCCTGGTCGGAGCGCTGCGCCGGCACGGCGGGACGGTCGTCCGGGTCCCCGGACGGCGAGGGTTCCGAGCTGTCCACGGCCACCTCCCTCAGTGACGAAGAGAACTTACAGCAAAGTCCCGAGGGTGAAAATAAGCTACAAAGTCGGCACGTGTCAGCGGGCCCGAGCGTAACGAGTCGGCATCGGCCCCGCACCCCCGTCACCTCGCCATCCACACCCGTTCATGGCCCAGGACGCACGTGAAGTGCGACGATTGGCGGAGCAGCCAGCAGAGGATGCCCGTGGCACGAGGCGGAGGTGACGATGACCGCGGCGGTGTTCAACCACGAAGGCCCGTGGACCGAAGAGGAGTACCTCGCCCTCGGCGAGACGCAGCAACGCGTTGAACTCTTCGACGGGAGCCTTCACGTGACCCCAGCCCCCACCCCGCGGCACCAAAACATCTCGGGCGAACTACGCGCGGTTCTGCGAGGCCCGGTTCGCGAAGCCGGCCTGCACGTTCTGGAAGCGGTGAACGTCCGGCTCAGGCCGGGTCGGATTCCGATCCCCGATCTCGTCATCACCAGCCCGATCGACTTCGACGAGCTCAACGTCGAGGCGAGTGACGTGCGGCTGGTGTGCGAAATCATCTCGCCGAGCAACGCGTCCACCGACAAAGTCCTCAAGATGCACTACTACGCCGCCGCCGGCATCGAGTGGTATCTCCTGGTCGAGCAGGACAGCGGCATTGTGCATCTGTACCGGCGGCGGGGCGGTCACTACACCGAGCAGTCCGTGACCAGACCGGGAGAGGTGTTGGAGCTGACTGAGCCGGTGAAGGCCACCATCCGGCCGGAGGAACTGCTCCCCTGACGGGTGTCGGTCCGCTGGCCTAGGGTCGGTCCATGACCGAGTTCGACGCGGCCGCCGCCGCCGTCCAGGCCGCCCTCGACGCGGGCGCCCGGTACGCCGACGCCCGGGTGATGCACCGCCGCTACGAGTCGATGACCGCGCGCAACGGTGACGTGGAGGAGCTGACCCAGGACGAGAGCATCGGGCTCGGGGTCAGAGCGCTGGTCGGAGCGAGTTGGGGCTTCCACGCCGTACCCGATCTGTCGGACGCCGCCGCCCGCGACGCCGGCCGGCGCGCGACGCGGACCGCCATGGCGAGCGCGCGGGTGCCGGGCCCTTCGGTCGACCTGGTGCCGGTCCAGGCTGTCACCGCGAGCTGGGCGTCCGGCTGCCAGATCGACCCGCTCGGGGTGCCGCTGTCCGACAAGGGCGATCTGCTGGTCGACGCGACGCGCACGATGGCCGAGCACGGCGCGGACCTGGCCGAGGGCCTGTACCAGATCTGGGACACCGCGAAGTGGTTCGTCTCCAGCGAGGGCCACCGGATCGACCAGCGCATCCGCGAGTGCGGCGGCGGCATTTCGGCCACCTCGATCGGCGACGGCGAGACGCAGCGCCGCTCCTGGCCGAGCTACCGCGGCCAGTACGGCACCACCGGGTGGGAGCTGGTCGAGTCGCTGGATCTGGCCGCGCACGCCGCGCAGATCGCCGAGGAGTCCCGGGCGCTGCTCACCGCGCCGGCCTGCCCGGCCGGCGAGACAGACCTGATCCTCGGCGGCGAGCAGTTGGCCCTGCAGATCCACGAGTCGGTCGGGCACGCCATCGAACTGGACCGGATCCTCGGCTGGGAGGCGGCCTTCGCCGGCACGTCCTGGCTGGACCTGGCCCAGCTCGGCTCGCTGCGTTACGGCTCGGAGCTGATGAACATCACCATCGACCCGACGATCCCGGGTGCGCTGGGCAGCTTCGGTTTCGACGACGAGGGCTCCCCGGCGGTCAAACGGGACGCGGTCCGGGACGGCCGCTGGGTGGGTGTGCTCGCCGGCCGGGACTCCGCAGCCATGGCGAGCCTCGACTACGGCGGCAGCGTACGGGCCGACGGGTGGGCCCGGCTGCCGATGGTGCGGATGACCAACGTCGGCCTGGAACCCGGCCCGCACACGCTGGAGGAGATCATCGCGGCCACCGACGACGGCGTGTTGATGGACCTCAACCGCTCCTGGTCGATCGACGACAAGCGGCTCAACTTCCAGTTCGGCTGCGAGGTCGGCTGGGAGATCAAGAAGGGGCGGCGTGGGCGGATGCTGCGCAACCCCACGTACACCGGGATCGGCCCCCTGTTCTGGCGCTCGATGGACATGCTCTCGAGCGAGACGGTCTCCTGGGGCACGCCCAACTGCGGTAAGGGCCAGCCCGGCCAGATCGGGCACACCGGCCACCCGGCTGCGCCGGCCCGGTTCCGCAACGTCCGCGTAGGGGTCTCAGCGTGAGCGCGAGGAGTGAGCCGGGTTTGCGAGCCCCGCAGTCGCGAACGAAAGGTGGCTCGGCGTGAGCGCGAGGAGTGAGCCGGGTTTGCGAGCCCCGCAGTCGCGAACGAAAGGTGGCTCGGCATGAGTGGGCAGACGGAGTTGGAGCTGGCGGGGCAGGTGGTGGAGCTGGTTCGGCGTCTTGGCGGGCCAGCCGCGCAGGCCGAGGCGGTGGTGACGCGGGCGGACCTGGCGCTGACCCGCTTCGCCAACTCGGGCATCCACCAGAACGTCTCCGAGTCCACCGTCGGGGTTCGGCTGCGGGTGCACGTCGACGGTCGGACGGCTGCCGGTGGCGGCAGCGTGGTCACCGCCGACGGGCTGTCCGGTCTGGTGGAGCGCACCCTGGCCGCGGCGCGGCTCTGCCCGCCCGACCCGGGTTGGCCAGGGCTTACCCCGCCCATGCCCACGCCGGACGCCCCGCCCGTCGACGAGGCCACCGCGCACGCTGAGCCGGATCAGCGGGCCGATCGGGTGCGGGCGTTCGTGGCCGCTGCCGGGGGCCTCAGCACCGCCGGCTACTGCCGCACCGCGCACCGCTCGTCGGCGTTCGCCAACTCGGCCGGGCACTCGGCGTACGGCCGCTCGGTGGAGGCGGCGATGGACGGCATCGCCCGCCTCGACGGCGCCGACGGGGTGGCCCGGCGCAGCGCCGACCGGCTGTCCGACCTCGACGGCGCCGAGTTGGGCGCGCAGGCGGCCGCGATGGTGCGGGCGGCGGCCGACCCGGTCGAGCTGCCGCCGGGGCACTACGAGGTGGTGTTCGAGCCGGCCGCGGTGGCGGACCTCCTGCAGAACCTGTCGTTCTTCGGCTTCAACGGCAAGCGGTACGCCGAGCGGCAGTCGTTCGCCGAGCCGGGCGCGGCCCAGTTCGACAGGGCGGTGACAGTGGTGGACGACCCGCTGGGCGGGTCCGGGTTGCCGTTCGACGCGGAGGGCACCGGCCGACGGGCGCTGACGCTCGTCGAGGCGGGCACCACCCGGGCGGTGGCGCACGATCGCCGGACCGCCGCCGAGGCGGGCGCGGAGTCCACCGGGCACGCGGTCGCCGGGGGTACCACCTGGGGCCCGATGCCCCGAAACCTGCGGCTGACCGGCGCGGTGGCGGGTCCGGCCAGTGCAGTGGGCCGGAGCACCACCGGCGCGGCGGCCGGGGCGGTCGTCGACGCGGACACCGCCGCGTTGGTGGCCGGCGTACGCCGAGGGCTGCTGGTCACCGATCTCTGGTACACCCGGGTGCTCGACCCGAAGAGCCTCGTCGTCACCGGCTTGACCCGCAACGGCGTCTGGCTGATCGAGGACGGCACTGTCGTCCGGGCGGTCCGTGACCTGCGGTTCACCGAGTCGTACCCGCGGGCGCTCGGGCCGGGGGCGGTGCTCGGGCTCGGCGCGCGGGCGGTGCGCCAACCGGACCGGGTGGACGGTGCCTGGTGGGCGGCGCCGTCGCTGCGGCTGGCGTCGTGGCACTTCACCGGAGGAGCCTCCGGCTGACGTTGTCGGCCACGCTCGCTGATGGTCGGCGACGCGCGCAAAACCGGCGCGTCGAGGGCTTTTCCGCAGGCCAGACACACGGGACACTCCCTTGCGCGGACGGCTCGCGGAGATCGGCGTAACGTGTGTCACTTAGCTGCGTCGGTCGATCCGGCGTGGTCGTTGGTGTGCGCATGACGTGGCAGCGGGTGCGGGTTCGCCGGTCCGCGTGCCGACCGGAGAGAGACCAGCCCGCCCGTACGGGCCCGTCGAGGAGACGACTCGAATGACTTCAACGGCAACGAGGCCGAAGGGGGCGCGGGCGCGCGCCGCCATCGCGGCGAAGACGTTGCGTACCGACCGATGGTGGTTCGCCCCGCTGATCACCGTGATCGGGCTCAGCGCCTGGGTCGCGTACGCGACGGTCCGGGTCTTCATGCACAAGTGGTACTGGGTGGACCAGTTCCACTACCTGACCCCGTTCTACTCCCCGTGCGTGACCGACCGGTGTGTCGAGGAAGCCTCGCACTTCGGCCGGTTCCTGCCCGGCTGGTGGATCATCCCGGACGCCGCGCTGACCCTGCCGTTCCTGCTGCTGTTCCGGCTCACCTGCTACTACTACCGTAAGGCGTACTACCGGTCGTTCTGGCTGTCGCCGCCGGCCTGCGCGGTCCCGGACGGGCACAAGGAGTACGGCGGTGAGACCCGTTTCCCGCTGCTCGGGCAGAACCTGCACCGCTACTTCTTCTACGCCGCCGCGATCATCTCGCTGATCAACACCTGGGACGCGATTCTCGCCTTCCACTCGCCGAAGGGCTTCGGCTTCGGGCTGGGCAACATCATCCTGCTGCTCAACGTGGTGATGCTCTGGGCGTACACGATCTCCTGCCACTCCTGCCGGCACATCATCGGCGGCCGGCTCAAGCACTTCTCCAAGCACCCGGTGCGGTACAAGGCCTGGACCTTCGTCTCGGCGTTGAACGTGCGGCACATGCAGCTCGCCTGGATCACTCTCGGCACCCTGGCGCTGGCCGACTTCTACATCATGGCGCTCGCTGCCGGCTGGTTCTCCGACCTGCGGTTCATCAACTAAAGGGCCCCTGACATGACCACAACCACTCGCATCGAACGACACCACTACGACGTCGTCGTCATCGGGGCCGGCGGCGCCGGTCTGCGCGCGGCGATCGAGGCCCGGCTGGCCGGCAAGAAGACCGCGATCATCTCCAAGTCGCTGTTCGGCAAGGCGCACACGGTGATGGCCGAGGGCGGCGCGGCCGCCGCGATGGGCAATGTGAACAGCCGGGACAACTGGCAGGTGCACTTCCGCGACACCATGCGCGGCGGCAAGTTCCTCAACAACTTCCGGATGGCCGAGCTGCACGCGAAGGAGTCGCCGCAGCGGATCTGGGAGCTGGAGACGTACGGTGCGCTCTTCGACCGCACCAAGGACGGCAAGATCTCGCAGCGCAACTTCGGTGGCCACGAGTACCCGCGCCTGGCGCACGTTGGTGACCGGACCGGGCTGGAGCTGATCCGCACCCTCCAGCAGAAGATCGTCTCGCTTCAGCAGGAGGACCAGCGGGAGTTCGGCTCGTACGACGCCCGGATCAGGGTGTTCTCCGAGACGACCATCACCGAGCTGCTGCTCGACGGTGACCGGGTGGCCGGCGCGTTCGGCTACTACCGCGAGTCGGGCGAGTTCATCCTCTTCGAGGCGCCTGCGGTCGTGCTGGCCACCGGCGGTGTCGGGCGCTCCTACAAGGTCACCTCGAACTCCTGGGAGTACACCGGGGACGGGCACGCGCTGGCGCTGCGCGCCGGGGCGACGCTGATCAACATGGAGTTCCTCCAGTTCCACCCGACCGGCATGGTCTGGCCGCCCTCGGTGAAGGGCATCCTGGTCACCGAGTCGGTGCGCGGTGACGGCGGCGTTCTGAAGAACTCCGACGGCAAGCGGTTCATGTTCGACTACGTCCCCGACGTCTTCCGCAAGCAGTACGCGGAGACCGAGGAGGAGGCGGACCGCTGGTACACCGACCCGGACAACAACCGACGCCCTCCGGAGCTGCTGCCGCGCGACGAGGTGGCCCGGGCCATCAACAGCGAGGTCAAGGCCGGCCGGGGCTCCCCCGCCGGTGGCGTCTTCCTGGACATCGCGAGCCGACGTTCGGCCGACGAGATCCGCCGCCGGCTGCCGTCGATGTATCACCAGTTCAAGGAGCTGGCCGACGTCGACATCACGGCCGAGCCGATGGAGGTCGGCCCGACCTGCCACTACGTGATGGGCGGCGTCGAGGTCGACCCGGATTCGGGTGCGGCCTTCGGCCACGTACGCGGGCTGTTCGCCGCCGGTGAGGTCTCCGGTGGCATGCACGGCTCGAACCGCCTCGGTGGTAACTCCCTGTCCGACCTGCTGGTCTTCGGCAAGCGGGCGGGCGGGCACGCGGCCAGCTACGCCGACGGGCTGACCGCCCGACCGAAGGTGGCCGTGAACGAGGTCGAGGCGGCCGTGGAGACCGCCCTCGCGCCGCTGCAACGGGACACCGGCGAGAACCCGTACACCCTTCAGCAGGACCTCCAGGCGGTGATGGGGGATCTGGTGGGCATCATCCGCCGGGAGGGTGAGCTGGCCGACGCGCTGGTCCGGCTCGCCGAGCTGCGTGAGCGGGTGGCCAAGGTGAGCGCGGCCGGCGGCCGACGCTACAACCCGGGCTGGCACCTGGCCCTGGACCTGCGCAACATGCTGGTGGTCTCGGAGTGCACCGCGAAGGCGGCGCTGGAGCGGCAGGAGTCGCGCGGCGGGCACACCCGGGAGGACTACCCGACGATGGAGCCGAAGTGGCGGCAGGTCAACCTGGTCTGCGCGCTGGACGGCGACACCGTGCAGCTGACCCGCAAGCCGCTGCCGAAGATGCGGTCGGAGCTGATCGGCCTCTTCGACCGGGCCGAGCTGGCCAAGTACCTCACCGACGAGGAGCTCGCCGACTTCGACGCCCTCGTTGACGACGCTGGAGAGGCGGACAACCGATGAGCGGGAAGCGTCAGTTCCGGATCTGGCGGGGCGACGAGAGCGGCGGCGACCTCCAGGACTACATGGTGGAGGTGAACGAGGGCGAGGTCGTCCTCGACGTCATCCACCGTTTGCAGGCCACCGATGCGCCCGACCTGGCCTGCCGGTGGAACTGCAAGGCCGGCAAGTGCGGCTCCTGCTCGATGGAGATCAACGGCAAGCCGCGGCTGGGTTGCATGACGCGGATGTCGACCTTCGGCGACGACGAGACCGTCACTGTCACCCCGCTGCGCACCTTCCCGGTCATCCGGGACCTGGTCACCGACGTCTCGTTCAACTACGAGAAGGCACGGGAGACCCCGGCGTTCGCCCCTCCGACGGACGTGGCTCCGGGCGACTACCGGATGCAGCAGGTCGACGTGGAGCGCTCGCAGGAGTTCCGTAAGTGCATCGAGTGCTTCCTGTGCCAGACGGTCTGCCACGTGATCCGCGATCACGAGGAGAACAAGCAGGCGTTCTCCGGTCCGCGGTACTTCATCCGGGCGGCCGAGCTGGACATGCACCCGCTGGACGCCCGGACCGACCGCAAGGAGTACGCGCAGGCCGAACAGGGCCTCGGCTTCTGCAACATCACCAAGTGCTGCACCGAGGTCTGCCCCGAGCACATCAAGATCACTGACAACGGGATCATCCCCATGAAGGAACGGGTCGTCGACCGCAGGTACGATCCCCTTGTGTGGCTTGGTAGCAAGATCTTCCGTCGGGGCGAGACGCCCCAGACCAGCGTGACCACCGCCCGTCAGGGCTCGGCGACGCCGGGCTCCGCCCGGGGTGGGGTGCACTCGCACGCGGGTGGCTCCCACGACTCGGGGGCTGAGGCGCAGGCGCAGAGCGGCGTCAACTGGCACCGGGAGGTGCCCCACCCGACCGCTCCGGCGGTCGACGACCGGGGCAAGCTGCCGCTGACCGAGCTCACCTTCGACCGGGCCGCCGCGCCGTCTCCCTTCGGCGACGACGTGACCTTCCCGCTGCCTCCGGAGCACCTCAACTTCGCTCACCCGGAGCAGGACAACAAGCACTGACCACCTGAACAACAACGGGGGCCGTGGCAGCTGCCACGGCCCCCGTCCCACTTCCCAACCCCCAACCCCCGGCCCCGCCCCCGGCCCCGGCCCCGGCCCCGGCCCCGGCCCCGGCCCCGGCCCCGGCCCCCGTTGATCATGAAGTTATTGCCCTCCTGCGCGGCGTGTCATGGCAATAACTTCATGATCAACGAGGGTTGCGCAGGAGGAGGGGGCGAAGGGCGGCCACGATGGGGGCGTCGGCGGGGAGCCAGGTGACCGAGTCCAGTTCGTCGGCCGTGAGCCAGCGGAGCGCCTCGTGCTCCAGCGCCTGTGGCTGGTCGCCGCCGAGCAGGCGGGCCGCGTACACCTTGAGCACCGAGCGGCCGTGCGCCATCCGCACGTTGCGGCCGACCCGGGCGCCGATCTCGACGCGTACGGCCAACTCCTCGGCGCACTCCCGGATCAACGCGTCGGTCTCGGCCTCCCCCGGCTCGACCTTTCCGCCCGGAAACTCCCACATGCCCGCTACTTCGGGTGGGGCGGAACGCGCACAGGCGAGCACCCGCCCATCCCGGATGATCGCCGCGCCGACGATCACCTTCAGGTCCCGTCGTTCGGCCTGCCCGCCATCATTCGCCCGTTCGGTCCGCACGGGCGTCCAGGGTGCCAGATCAATCGGCGGTTTGGGTACCGTAGCCGTCCGCTAGGCCAGCAAGACACGGAAGTGTGGGCGTGGACACCCCCTCCGAGCAGCGGGAGACTAGGGGGCACCGACAAGACACGGGATGGCGACGATTTGGCCACAAGCCGGCAACGGCGCTTGGGGGGTGCGGTGATGCGCGTGCTGTTCAACAGCAGGGCCAAGCACGACTACCTTTCCGACGCGTTGACCTTGCTATCTGGTTGGACGCGCGAGGGCGAGCAGATCCGACGGACGCTCGTGATCGACGATACCCAACACGCCGCACTAACTGAACGGGTCAAGGTCGTCGCGGATGCGCTGCATCTGCGACCCGAGATCAGCCGCCGGGCCGACAGCACCCAGATCCGGGTCGGGCACGGCAGCGGCGAGCCCCTGACCGAGGGCGAGGTCCTGTTGGCCGCCCGCATCGAGGACGCTTACCGGGCGGTCACCGAGGCCTGACGACCGTCTCCGCATCCGACCCGGCGTCCTGCGGGTACCAGCGCAGCTCCACCGAGTTGCCGTCCGGGTCCCGCACGTAGATCGAGGTCGCCGAACCGCGCGCGCCGAACCGGCTGACCGGCCCGGTCAGCACTGTGAAGACCTCCGACTCGATCACCTGCGTCCAGTCCAGTGGAGCCACCACGAGGCAGAAGTGGTCCACGTTCGCGCCCTGCGGCTCACCGCGGACGAGGTCGATGATGCTGTCGGGGCTGATCTGGACCGACGGGAACGGGACGGTGCCCGCACGCCACTCGTCGACCCGTACCGGTGCCAGCCCGAGCTGGTCGCAGTAGAAGCTCAGGGAGCGTTCCACGTCGGCGACGGTCAGCACCAGGTGGTCGAAACCGGTTACCCGCACCGCGCTCACGCCGGCCGGGTGGTTGCCAATGCTCATGTCGGAGCCTTTCGTTCGGTCTTCCCTGCCGCGTTCACGATCCCCGGACGAGGGGCGCCGACCAAGACCTGATGCCGCTACGATCGTTGCCCACAGGTCAACGATGGGATTGGTGTGCTGGAGCGGTACGAGGTCGAGACGTTCCTGACCCTCGCGGACGAACTGCACTTCGGCCGGACCGCCGAGCGGTTGACCCTCAGCACCGGCCGGGTCAGCCACATCGTGAAGAAGCTGGAGCGCCAGATCGGCGCACCGCTGTTCGCCCGCACCAGTCGGGTCGTCCGACTCACCCCGATCGGCCGACAGCTCGCCGACGAGTTGGCCCCGCTGGTGGCAGGCATGGACGAGGCCGTCCGCCGCGCGACCGACGCCGCCCGGGGCGTGACCGGGACGCTGCGGGTGGCGTTCCTCGGCGAGTGGACCGCGCCGGTGCTGCTCCGGGCGGTGGCCCTGTTCGGTGAACGGCACCCCGACTGTCGGGTGGAGGTGCACGAGGCGCAGTTGTCCACCACCCGGTCCGGGCTGCTCGACGGCTCGACCGACGTGTTGATCGCCTCGTACCCGTTCGACGGCATGGCCACCGGCCCGGCGCTGCTCTGCGAGGACCGGGTGCTCGCGGTGGCGGCGGGTCACCCGCTCACCCGGGAACGGTCGGTGTCGTTGGAGGTGCTCGCCGACCACCCCGTGGTGCAGTACCCGACAGTGACGTCGACGGAGTTCAAGCGGGACCGCACCCCGGAGCGCACCCCGTCCGGCCGGACGGTGCCGAAGGGGCCCGCCGGGAACACCTTCTCCGAGATGCTGTCAGTGGTCGCGCTGGGCCGGGGAGTCCTGCCGGTGGGCGAGCACACGCGGCGCTACTACCCGCGCCCCGACGTGGCGTACGTGCCCATCCACGACGCGCCACCGATCGAACGAGGGCCGGTCTGGCTGCCCAGCAACACCACCACCCGGGTACGCGAGTTCGTCCGCGCCGCGACCGACGCGAACCCCCGATGAGGCACGCCGAGTTCCGCCACCACCGGCTGGTCCAGGTGTACGACGCCGAGTGCCGGTGGGGGCCGGACGACGACTTCTTCCAGACGGTGGTCGACGAGACCCCGACCGCCCGGGTGCTCGACCTCGGCTGCGGCACCGGCCGGCTGACCGTTGCCCTCGCCATTGCCGGCCACACCGTCACGGGGTTGGACCCGGCCGGCGCGTCCCTGGCCGCCGCCCGCGCCAGACCGGGTGGCGATCGGGTGACCTGGATCGAGGGCACCTCGGCGCTACTGCCGGAGCGGGCGTTCGACGTGGCGGTGCTGACCAGCCACGTCGCGCAGTTCTTCGTGGACGATGCGGAGTGGGCGCGTACCCTCGCCGACCTGGCCCGGGCGCTCGTGCCCGGCGGCAGGCTGGTGTTCGACGCCCGCGACCCGGCGGACCGTCGCTGGGAGCGGTGGAACCCGGTGGATTCGCACCGGGTGGTCACGCTGCCCGACGGCGGCGAGTTCGTGGTCGTCGCCCGGGTGGGCGCGTTGGCGCCGGTTTCCTAACCTGGGGCACATGGCGAACATCGCGTACGACCGCAAAGAGCAGGTCCAGCAGATCGAGAGTGGCCTCCTCGAAGGCGAGCAGATCATCGCCGTCTACGACGCCGTCGGCACCGGTACCGGGTTCATCGGGCTGACCGACCGGCGCGTGATCATCCAGGACCGCTCGTTCGTCGGCAAGCGGTTCGCGATCACGAGCATCCCGTACTCGAAGATCACCAGCGTGAGCGTGGTCAGCAACAAGTCGTGGGGTGGTTCGTTCTTTTCCACCGGCGCCATCGCCATCCACGTCGGTACGCACACCTACGAGGTGGAGTTCCGTGGCGCGCAGAAGAGCCACCACGTGCACAACGTGATCCTGCACCACATCTCCTGACCGCACGTCTCGTCGTGGGCCCGGCTGGCGTAATTGCCTTGCCGGGCCCACGGCGTGTCTGGTGTCCTCGGTCGACAGTCACGCGAAGGGAGCAGCCACCATGCCCAACACGACGAAGTCCCCCGAACCAACCGTCATCCGACCCGAGGAATCGAGACTTCGTGAGCAGGACTGTTCCCTTGGCGCTGCTGAGCGCCACTGACTTCAACCCCGGAGGCCGCTGATGTCGGTCTTCGACGATCCCGGCCTCTTCGGCCGGCTCTGGGCCGCCGACTACGACGGCCCCGGCAACCCCGACCCGGCGCCAGCCGTGGACTTCCTGGCCGACCTGGCCGACGGGGGTCCGGTTCTCGAACTGGCGATCGGCACCGGCCGGGTCGCGCTGCCGCTGGCCGAACGCGGCATCGCCGTGCAGGGCGTCGAGGCGTCCGAGGAGATGGTCGCGCAGCTGCGGGCGAAGCCCGGCGGCGACCGGATCCCGGTGGTCGTCGCCGACATGGCGGACGTGCCGGTGGCCGGTGAGTTCCGGCTCGCGTACCTGGTCTTCAACACCCTGTTCAACCTGGTGGACGCCGAGCGGCAGGCGGACTGCTTCCGCAACGTCGCCCGGGTGCTGTCGCCCGGCGGCGCGTTCGTCATCGAGACGTTCGTGCCCGACCCGCGCGACTTCGACGAGGACGAGCAGGTGCAGGTACGTGCCGTGACCGAGGACTCCGCGACGATCCGACTGCACCGGTACGACCGGCCGGCGCAGCGGTTCATCCGGCAGACGATCACGTTCGACGCGGACGGTGTGCACCTGAAGCCGTTCGCCATGCGGTACGCCTGGCCACACCAGATCGACGAGATGGCGCAGCGGGCTGGGCTCCGGCTCACCGAGCGGTACGCCGACTGGCACCGGCGACCGTTCCAGGCCGACAGCCCGTCGCACATCTCGGTCTACCGCAAGGAGTAGCGGTTTGATCGGCTCGGGTTCCGGAAAGTCGAGCAGTCATCGCCCCGACGTCACGGAACCCGAGCCGATCTCCCGCCGACCGAGAGCGAGATGCCGCCATGAGCAGACGAGCCATCCAGGTGGTCCTGGCCCTGTCGGTCGTCCTCATGGTCACCGGCATCATCCTCAAGGTGACCGGGGGCGGCGCAGCCGACACGGCCGGCACTGTGGCGGTGTCGCTCGCCTCGGTGGGTTCGATCGTGGCGAGCATCGGCTCGTCCTTCCGCGCTGTCCGCCGAAACGACGGCCCACAACGGTGATTCGGCCTTTCACCCCTCGGCTGATTCTGCTGCCAGCAGCTAGGTATTGATGGGCAGGTCCTTCGCCGGGTGAGCTGACTGCATGGCCGACGCCTCCCGATTCCCGCGCTCCTCTCCGTACTGGCCGGTGGTCAGTCACCCTCAACTCCGACGCGTTCTACCCGGGCTGGCCGTCTCCGCGTTGGGCGACGGCCTGGCGGTGGTCGCGGTGACCTGGCTCGCGATCCAACTCGCCCCGCACGATCAGCGGGGCACCTGGATCGCGCTGGCCATGGCGGCGTACACGCTGCCCAGCGCGGCCGGGACCGTCGTCTTCGGTCGGCTGCTGCGCGGGCGAAGCGGCGCGCAACTCGCCGGGTGGGACGCGATTCTGCGAGCCAGCGCGCTCGCGGCGATCCCCCTCGCCCACCTTGCCGGCGTGCTCACCATCGGGCTGTACGTGGTTCTGCTGGCCGCGTCGGCGCTGCTGCACTCGTGGGGTTCCGCCGGCCGATTCACCCTGATCGCCGAACTGCTGCCGCAGCGACACCATTTGCCGGCCAATGCCGTGCTCAGCACCATCGGAGGGTTCGCCATAATCGTCGGCCCGCCACTGGCGGGCATCCTGATCGGCTGGGTGGGGCCGGTCTGGGTCATCGCCATCGACGCCGCAACCTTCGCCGCGCTGGCCCTCACGTACCGTCTCGCCCTTCCCGCCAACGACGGACCCGCACGGTCCGAGAGCGGCGCTTCGCGAACGGCCGGCTTCGCGGTCATCCGCCAGAACCCGGCCCTGCTGGGCCTGCTGGTGCTGAGCCTCGGGTTCTTCTTCCTCTTCGGGCCGGTGTACGTGGCGATGCCGATCCACATCACCGACGACCTGCACGCCTCCGCGACGCTGCTCGGCGCCTACTACACCGCGTTCGGCGTCGGCGGTCTCGCCGGGGGTCTGGTCGCCGGTTATCTCCGCCGCTGGCCACTGCGAGCCACCACCATCGGCATCGTCGTCGCGTTCGGCGTTGCCATGCTGCCGCTCGGCCTGGGCGTACCGGTCGGCGTGTCGTTGCCGGCGTTCGCCCTGGCGGGCTTCATCTGGGCGCCGTACATGTCCACGTCGATGGCGCTGTTCCAGCGCAGCACGTCGACCGCCCGACTGCCCGCGGTGCTCGCCGCGAACGGTGCCATCCTCGTGCTGGCGGTGCCCCTGGGCACCATGCTGGGCGGGCCGCTGGTGGGTGCCATCGGCCCCCGCCCGACGCTGTTGCTCTGCGCCGTGGCGATCGTGGCCCTCGGCCTGACCGCCGGGGGGTTTGCGCTCTCGCGGCGGAGCGCGCGAACCCCCGGCGATCCGGCTGTCACCGAGGTCAGTGCCAGTCGCTGATCCGGACGTCGTTCGGGGCCGGTCGGCCGTGGCCGGTCTCCACCTGCTCCTTGAGGCTGATCAGGAACAGCGCCCACTTGGTGCTGCAGTGGTGCATGAACTCGACCGGCTCGCGCCAGCCCTGATGCGCGAACTGGACGATCGTGTACTCGCCGCGCTGGTCGAGACGCCAGTCGACCTCGGTGCCGACCCACTCCTCTGGGCCGTCGACGACGCGCCACCGCACCCGCCCGGCGGGGTTCAGCTCCAGGACCTCCATGTCGAAGCCGCCGGCATCGCCGAACCGGAAGGCCAGTTGTCCACCGACTTCGCTCTTGCCCACCGTGTCGGTGGTCCACCAGGCGGCGAGGCCCTCCGGCGTGGCTACCGCTCGGTAGACGTCGTCGAGCGGTGCGACGACGCCGACCCGGTGCAGGATGTCGGCCATTCTCAGTCTCCTTCGTCGTTGGTGCGGGTGCGTTCGATCGCCTCGGCGATGCGCTTGATCCGGCGCAGTCGGGAGTCCCAGGTGGAGCCGACCGCCGACAGTTGGGCGACAGCGCGGGCGAGTTGCGCCTCGTCCACCTGGTAATGGCGCTCGCGACCGGCCGGTTCGGCGTGGATCAGCCCAACCCGGTCGAGGACCGCAAGGTGCTTCGAGACGGCCTGACGGGTGACGGGTAGCCGCCTGCTCAACGAGGTGGCCGTGCCCGGCCCGTCGGCGAGAAGAAGATCGATCATCGTACGCCGGATCGGGTCGCCGATCGCCGACCACAGATCGTCGTCGACCACCGCGCTCACGGGGTCGCGACCAGCCGCGCGACGTACTCACCCAGCCGGGGCATGTAGTGGTCCCAACCGTTTTCGTGGTCGCGGTACTGCTCCTCCAGGACGGCGACCTCCCAACCCAGCTCGCGGAATCCGGTCTCGGTCATCCGGATCAGCGTCCCGGTGCCGCTGGGTACCAGGTCGAAGGTGACGAACAGCGCCTGCCCGCTCCGGTCCGGCTCGGTGAAGCACCACCGGAAGGAGAACCGCTTCGGCGGGTCGACCTCGACGACGGCGAGCGCGACGGTCTTCGTCTCGCCGGTGTCGGCGTCGCGCCAGATCAGCTCGCCGGGCGCACCGGCGACGGATTCGAACCGCGCGTCGTCGGGCCACCACTCCCGCATGTGCTGGGGCTGGCTGACCACCTCGAAGACGACCTCGGGGGACGCGTTGACGTGGATGTCGCGTTCGATCGTTCCCTGTTCCATGTCCACAACCTTTCGCAACCTTTGGTTGCACTTAACCTACGACAGCCGGCACCCATCGCGCAACCTTTCGTTGCGCTTCGGGGTTTCGTCGTACCCGGGGTGCACGATCGGCGCATGTCTGAGCCATCGCCACACCGACACCACGCCATTGACTACGTCGAGCTCACGGTGACCGACCTCGCCGTGGCCAAGCGCTTCTACGCCGATGCGTTCGGTTGGCAGTTCAACGACTACGGGCCGGAGTACGCCGGCATCCGCAGCCCACACGGCGACGCCGCTCCCGAGGTCGGCGGTCTCCGTCTGGACGCGGAGGTTCGGGCGGGCGGCCCACTCGTGCTGCTCTACTCCACCGACCTGGACCGGTCCGTGCAGGCCGTCAAGGAGGCCGGCGGCCAGGTGGTCAACGGGCCGTACGAAGTCCCCGGTGGCCGGCGGTTCCACTTCACCGACCCCAGCGGCAACGAGCTGGGTGCCTGGGCCGAGCAGTAGGGCGAGATCCGGCGAGGGCGACGACCTGGCCGATCACCTCCCGGCTTATGTGCCCACTCTGGACAAGCGACCTCACCGTCCGTCCGAGGGACACAGGAGATCCGCGCGGACCCGTGGCGCGCCGTGACGGGCGGTTGCCCCGGCCCTCGGAGCGCCGCAACCACCCGCAGGTCAGCGCTCGCGCAGGTCGTAGGTGTGCTGATTGCGCTCGATGTCCGGGTTGTGTTCGACAGCCCACTCGGCGAGGGTCACTGCGGGCCCGATCAGCGTGCGGCCGGTGTCGGTGAGCTGGTACTCGACGCGCGGAGGCACCTCGGCGAAGACGTGCCGGGAGACGAGGCCGTCGCGTTCCAGGTGCCGAAGGGTCCGGGTCAGCATGCGCTGAGAAACCCCCGGGATGCGCTGCTGCAACTCGCTGAAGCGCATGCGTTCGCCGTCGAGGGTAGCCACAACCAGCAGGCTCCACTTGTCGCCGATCCGGTTGAGGATGCCGCGAATGGCACGGCCGCCGTCGCCACGGATCAGACACGACTTCCCGTGCTTCAACATGACCCCTCGATGTGGGTAGGGCACAGCGATGTGCCTTTTGTAGAGCCCTCGATCATGCCCCAGGATCTGGTTACTTACTACTCGCGACCACGGGGGACTGATGGAGATCGCGTACTGGATCGTCGGCGGGCTGCTCGCGCTGTTCTACCTGTACTCAGGCGGTATGAAGGTCGTCCGGAGCCAGGCGCAGCTCGCACCGATGATGGCGTGGGCAGGCACCGCGGTCCCGATGGCCGGCGTACGCGCCATCGGCCTGTTGGAGGTGCTCGGAGGCGTCGGCCTCATCCTGCCGCCGCTCACGGGAATCGCACCCGTCCTCGCCGTCGCGGCAGCCGCCGGGCTGACGATCCTGCAGGTCCTCGCGGCCGGGTTCCACCTCTCCCGAGGCGAACGGAAGGACGTCTGGCTGAACCTGGTTCTGGTCGTCGTCGGCGCGATCGTCACCTGGATCGCGGCCGCCCTCTGAGCGCCCAACGAAGGCGCGAGAGCGGCAGGACCGGTGGCTCCGGCAGAGTGTCCCCATGGCCGGAAGAGGACTGGACGTCGAGGGCTGGATTGCGCGCGAGGGTGCACTGAGTCGGGTCCCGGCCGCCTTCGCCGGTGTTGTCGACGCGGCACGCGCTCGGATAGCCGAATCGTTCGACGGTGGTCGGCTGCACAGCGCCTACATCTACGGCAGCATCCCGCGCGGCACCGCCATCCTCGGCGTCTCCGACCTCGACCTGCTTCTCGCCCTGCGCACCGAACCAACCGAGGCCGACCGTGCGGCTGCCACCAGCATCGAGCAGGACCTCGACCGGTCCTTCCCGCAGATCGACGGCGTGGGCATCCTGCTGTTCAGTGCACGTACGCTGCTCAGCGAGCTTGAGCGGCACGACCTTGGATTCTTCGTCGCCTGCCTGTGCACCCCCTGCTGGGCGACGACCTCGCCGACCAACTCCCCCGCTACCGGCCCACTCCCCTGCTCGCCCGCGAGACGAACGGCGACCTCTCCCTTGCGCTTCCGGGGTGGCGCCGCCAGGCAGCCGAAGCGGACACTGACCAGCAACGTAAGGCCCTCAGCCGGGTCGTAGCTCGTCGCATCGTCAGGACCGGATTCACGCTGATCATGCCTCGATGGGGAGGCTGGACGAGCGACCTTACTCAGTCCGCCGAGGCGTTCGGGCTCCACTATCCGGAACGCGCCGGGCAGATGCGTAGAGCTGCTGTCGTCGGCCGCAGGCCTTCGCCGGCTCCGGGCGTGCTCGGCGAACTCATCGACGACCTCGGGCCCTGGCTCGCTGCGGAGTACGTGGCGGTCCATGGCGAGAAGGCCGCCCGCCCCTGACCTACCGGAGGTCCTCGCCAGTCAGGACGGGACAGCCGAACATGTCAGTGAGGACGGCCCGCTGGTGCATCTTGTCCGCGCCGCCGGCAGAGACACCCCTCGGCTGCACGTGCCGGTTCACCAGGTCTCCGACCGTCAGCTCCGGCGGGCGCGCAGCACGCCGGTCAGCATCGGCAGCGTGAACTCGCCGTGCGCGGTTTCGGCTCGGCTCCCGAGAAAGGACCGGATCCGGCCGAGGGTGGCCTCTCGCTCCTCGTCCGGCATGACCAGCATCCCGGCCCGCGTCGCGAGCGTCGCGACGAGCGAGTCGGCCGTACGCCGCTGACCGTGCGGGAACTCGGCCTGCTCTGCCGATTCGAACCGGGCGATCAGGCCGGGGCTCGGAACGAGCATGTCCGCCGTCGCGGCGCGCCAACTGCTCAACGTGTCACGCGGGCCGATGGCCGCACTCCCGCTGACCCCTTCGAGCCCGGCAACCCAGTCGATCCGGTCGTCCATGATGTTCCACAGACCGGCCAGGATGCCGCCAGGGGCGAGAACCCGGGCGATCTCCGCCCCCGCGACGGCCATGTCGAACCAGTGCAGGGCGTTGCCGGCGAGCACGGCATCGACGGACCCGTCCGGCAACGGGATGGCCTCGGCGCTGCCCGCCAGGGCATTGACGGTCGGCACCGCACGGCGCAGCTCGGCGAGCATCGCCGGGTCAGGTTCGACAGCCACGACGTCCGCGCCCACCGCCGCCAGCGTCGCGGACAGCTTGCCGGTGCCAGCGCCCAGGTCGAGCACGCGTAGGCCGGGGGCGGGCTCCAGCGCCCACCGCACTGCGGCCTGCGCGTAATCCGGGCGGTGTTCCGCGTACGCGGTCGCCGCCGCGCCGAACGATGATCGAAGCAACTGTTCCGTCACCCGGTCAACGTACCGCCGCTCGTCGACATCGACTGTCACCATGGCCAGCGTGCAGATCCTGCAAAGCTGGTGGCGCGTCCGCTACCCCGTCTACACGCTCGGCCTCGTGGTCGGAATGGTCATGTTGTGGCTGCCCTTCAAGACCTTTCAGGACAACGACGCCTGGGAGAGCCGACTGCGGGTCCATGGTGTGCCAGCCCAGGCAGTCGTCGATGAACTTGTGCACAAGCGGCGAAAGACGATGCACCTGAGCTACGAATTCGCCGGTGCTCAGCGTCAGGCCGAGGTTGGCTGTTGGGAGGTCTGCCTGGCGGCCGGCAGCGCGGTGCGGATCTGGGTCAACCCCAACGACCCGGATGACTTCGTGACCGACTTCGGCATCCTCAGCGGGCATCGGGGCCGGCTGCAGGGGGTGGTCGGAGCGGCAGGACTCCTTCTGTCCGGGTGGATGGCGCTGGCCGTGATCGCCCGCCTTCACCAGCAACGACGCGGCCACCGGCGACAGGACTGGCAGCGGCAGCAACGAGACCAACGCCGTCGACAGCTCGCGAACGCCAGGGCCGGAAGGAAACGCAAGCCGAGTCGGCGACGAACGTCGTTCAAGTGATCGACATCGCCGGTCGGCAGCTGTCGCTGATCGTCCTGGGCACCAGCCGCTGGCTCACAGACTCACGATTCGGCAGCATATGCGGATTGGTTGCGGCCAGAGACATGAGGCCACGATCGGCGCGCATCAGTTCAACGGTCTTTCTGGCAACAACCTTGTAGCTGTCGTGAAGCCTGACAGGCACGTCGAGTCCGTCCGCTCCTTCCGAGATAGGAAGTACGGCATCTACTTCGGAGACGAACCTCGACATGAGGTCGCAGCATTCACGGGCGGAGTCTCGGACAGGCGCGGAGGCCGATAGCTCCAGTTCCGCCATGATACCTACGGCTTTTACGCTGGCATCGTAGAGTTCATCGGTATCCACAATGAACAGATGACCCTCTCCGGCCTCGATCATCTGCCTGATGTCAGCCGCCTTTCGACCCCAGTTCCAGACGGTCTGCATGAACTGTTTGTAGGTCTCTTCGCGGGACTCGCGGTGCCGAAGCTCATCCTCTCGCTGCCACTGCGCCGCTCGGTCCTGGCGCTCCCGCTCCCAGCGTTCCTGCTCTCGTTCGCGCTCCAAGTTCCACCGACGGTCCTCGCGGCGAGTGGTGAGGAACTGGGTCGAAATAGCGGCCCCGAGGGTCCCGATAACACCAAGCGCGGCGACGAGAAGAACCGGCCAGATCTGGTTCATGCCGGGAGTATCCAGCCTCGATGCAGCCGTAACGGCGCGCCCCGCCGTCTGGTCCGCCGATGACCCGCCGTCCCGAAGGAACCAGCATTGCCACCGCCAACAAGATGCCCGAGATCAGGAAGGGCATGGGTATGAGCGACGTGCCTTCCAGGATCAGCACACTCGTGGCAACCAACACGACACCGACACCAACGCGGACCTGTCGGGACTGCTGGCTCTCCGTCGGATGCGCGGGCCGAGCCCAGGTAACGGGGAACCGTCGCGCCACGGCGAGACGGACACCGAGTACGAACAGGAGAAAGAAGAAGATCACGAGCACCAGGCGGAACGCGACCAACACGGAGTTCGCGTCTCTCATGCGGCCATCATTCATGGGGGCGTCAAAGCTATTTGCACGAGCCATCGCACGACGAGTTGCGGCGGCTGCCTGACCTGGGGAAATGCGAATGCCGGGGCGGGCCGCCGCCGGCCACCGCCCCCATGCTTGGGACTTGCCACGCGGAACCGGCGCGCTCCTCCTTCAGAACGTACAGAACGTTCTCACCACCCGGCCGGCAGCCGGCTGTCCGGCCTCATGACCTGCGTGACAGATCAGTATCGGGACGTGGGTGGCACTTCACCGAGTGCTGGTCGGCAGAATGTCATGACGCCGAGCGCTGGCTGTCGCGCCGGCAGCGAAGGGGCCTCATGAGTTACGAACTTGAGTGGGCTGATCTGCCCGAACCTGCGTCGACCGCTCGCTCGCGCTTCGAAACGTGCTCCGACCTGGGGGATCTGTGCGTGCACGCTCCTCCATGCCTGAGCGAGTACGAGACGCTTGCGGCTACTTATCGGTTCCACCTGAACATCGCCGGCATGGGCCTTTGCCGCGACGGCATGCGCCGCACGGGCATGACCTACCAAGCAACCCCGCGGCCCTTCCCCGCCTGGCCGTTCGAGGGCATCGACGACTGGCAGTCTGCCGATCAAAGCCGGCGCGACGCCTACAACGAGGCCGAACGGGCGGCCTCAGCCCAGGCGATCCCTGGGATGGTGGGCATCCCAGAGTTCAAGCTCACGAGCAACGGTCCATGGCTGGTAGGAGCGAGGGAGATTGAGGAAGCGCTCGACCGCTATCAGGCTTCGCCTCCGCAGCTGCGTGCAGAGCTGGAGGGGGATGACCTGTGGGCGGCCTGGCTTGACTGGCTGAGACAAACCGTCAGCCATGGCGGCTTCACCGTAGGGTGACCTGCCGTCATCCCCGGATGTCTGACCGGACGTGAGATCCGCGTCCCGAGACAGATCTGTCACCTGAACGTTCAACGGACAGCGACAACGTAGGCACCTGCGGGAACAGGCCGGGGATTCAGACGTTGAAGCGGAACTCCACCACGTCGCCGTCCTGCATGACGTACTCCTTGCCCTCGATGCGGACCTTGCCCGCCGCCTTCGCCGACGCCATCGAACCGTGCTCGACCAGATCGTGGTAGGAGACCACCTCGGCCTTGATGAAGCCGCGCTGGAAGTCGCTGTGGATCACACCCGCGGCCTCCGGCGCGGTGGCGCCGACCGGGACGGTCCAGGCGCGCGCTTCCTTGGGGCCGGCCGTGAGGTACGTCTGGAGGCCGAGGGTGCGGAAGCCGACCCGGACGAGCTGGTTGAGGCCGGGCTCGTTCTGCCCGATCGACTCCAGCAGCTCGCGGGCCTCGTCCTCGGGCAGGTCCACCAGCTCAGATTCGATCTTGGCATCCATGAAGATGGCCTCGGCGGGGGCGACCAGGGCGCGCAGCTCGTCGAGGAACGTCTCGTTGGCCAGCTCGGCCTCGTCGACGTTGAAGACGTACAGGAAGGGCTTTGTGGTGAGCAGGTGCAGCTCGCGCAGATGCTCCAGCTCGATCTTGGCGGCGGCGGCCCCGGAGTAGAGCGTGGTGCCACCGTCGAGCACCTCGATCGCGGCCTTCGCGGCGGCGACAGCGGCGGCCCGGTCCTTGCGGAGCTTGGCCTCCTTCTCCAACCGGGGCAGCGCCTTGTCCAGGGTCTGCAGGTCGGCGAGGATCAGCTCGGTGTTGATCGTCTCGATGTCGTCGGCCGGGGAGACCTTGCCGTCGACGTGCACCACGTTCGGGTCGGAGAAGGCCCGGACGACCTGGCAGATCGCCGAGGCGTCCCGGATGTTGGCCAGGAAGGCGTTGCCCCGGCCCTGCCCCTTCGACGCGCCGCGGACCAGGCCGGCGATGTCGACGAACGACACCGGCGCCGGCAGCACCTTCTGCGAGGAGAAGATCTCGGCCAGCTTGCCCAGCCGCTCGTCGGGCAGCCCGACCACGCCGACGTTGGGCTCGATGGTGGCGAACGGGTAGTTCGCCGCCAGCACGTCGTTCTTGGTCAACGCGTTGAACAGCGTGCTCTTGCCGACGTTGGGCAGGCCGACGATGCCGATGGTGAGACTCACGACGGGCCAGCTTACGCCGGTCCCGGCCGGGCCGGTCCACGCGGCTCCGATTCGTCGCCGCGCCGCTGGTCGATCGTCGCTCCCACCGCGCTCCGTCAGGCGTTGCTAATCTCCCCGTTTGACGTTCCGCTGCTGGAGGTGGGATGACCTCGACGTTGCCCGAGCTGTACATCGCCGTCGATGTGGAGGCGGACGGGCCGATCCCCGGGCCGTACAGCATGATCTCGCTGGGCATGGCCGTGGCCGGCCGCCCGGACCTCACCTTCTACACCGAGCTGCGTCCCATCTCCGACGAGTTCGTCCCGGCGGCGTTGGCCGTCTCCGGCCTGGACCGGGACCGGCTGCTGCGGGAGGCACCCACCGCGCAGGAGGCGATGTCCGCCGCAGCGGCCTGGGTCGACGGGCTGCGCCGGGTCGGCCGTCCGGTCTTCCTCGCCGCCCCGGCCGTCTGGGACGGCATGTTCGTGCACTGGTACTTCGTCCGCTTCGTCGGGCACAGCCCGTTCGGTGCGACCGGCTCCGGTGTTGATCTCCGCAGCTACTGGATGGGGTTGACCGGCAGCGACTGGGCCCGGACCCACCAGGACACGATCAAGCACGAGTTGGGCCTGCACGACATGCCGCACACGCACCACGCCGGGGAGGACGCCGCCGAGCTGGCCCAGGTCTTCGACGCGGTGTTGCGCCGCCGACAGCCGGTCGAGGAGGCGTGACGCTCAGCCGAGCTGGCGGGGGGCGATGACCGCCTCCCGGACGCTGCCGTCCGCGCCGCGGCTGACCTCGTACGCCGAAACGCCCTCGCGGTCCGCGATTGCCTCGACCAGCCGGGTGCCCCGGTAGACCAGGCCGACGCCGTCGTCGGTGCAGTGGCTGGTGGGGAGCGTGCCGTCACCGACCAGCTCGTGCATCAGCGGGCGGCGCTGGCCCTCGCTGTCGTAGTGCACCCCGTTGCCGTACGGCAGCCAGGCCAGGCCCTCGGTGAAGCCGCGCAGCTTGGGGCCGAAGCTGTCGGTGGCACCGCCGACATGCCAGCAGATCGAGCCGGCGGAGACGCCGGCCAGCACCACGCCGGCCTGCCAGCACTCGTGCAGGATCTCGTCGAGCCCGTGCACCCGCCACACCGCGACCAGGTTGGCGACGCTGCCACCGCCGACCCAGATCACGTCCTGGGCGAGCAGGTGGGCGCGGACGTCCTCGACGTTCGGCATCGGGAACAGGGCGAGGTGTGACAGCCGGAACCGGGTGTCGGCGAACGCGCTGTAGACGGCGGTCAGCGAGGTGGGCTGGTCGCCGACGGCCTGCCCGAGGTAGCAGAGCCGCGGCTGCGGACCGGCTTCGGCCAACTCGGCCGCCAGCTCGAAGACCGGGCTGGGGCGCAGGTCGTACGGCCCGCGGTCGCCCCGGAAGAAGCCCATGCTGGTGGCGATGATGGTCGGTTCGCTGGCGGGCATCGGAGCGTCCTTCCGTCGAGGGCGGTGCGGTGTCCATCCTGCCGTAGCCGGTCTCCGGCGCGCTCGGTGTGGGGCCGACCGCCAGCCGCGGGTGGCGGTCGGACCTCGCCATGATCAACTGGACTGGTCGGGCCGCCGTTGGCGGGGCACCTCGACCTCTGGCCAGTGACCCAGGGCCCGACGGTCGGCCGGGGGCAGTTGCCCGGCGGCGGCGCGGGGCAGTGTGAACCGGTCGGCGGCGGCCGGCCCGGCCGAGACCGACTCGCGCAGCATCCAACGCACCTCGTCGGCCGTCCAGCCCAGCCCAGGCCGCGCGGCGATCTCGCGGATCAACCGCCGGCCGACGCTCGTGTCGTCGTCGTAGAAGCGCATGCACCAGTGGTGCGTCCACATCCCGAGGGCCCGCAGGCCCGCGTCATCGAGTGAGCCGGCCAACCGGCCGCAGGCCGTGTCGGGGAAGCTCTGCTCGCTGTCGCCCGCCCGGTCCCGTTCGATGGCGCCGACGGCGGCCGGCGCGACGGCCCGCATCCGGCGGTAGAAGGACTGCGCCACCGCGCGGGGCAGCGGCGGGAACGCACCCGGTGTCGACGCCGCCGCCCAACCCGCCACGCTCGTCATCCGCCGCACCCCTTCTTCAGTTGGTGGCCGGACGCTACCCGGCACGACCGACACTTTCGGGCCGAAAAACCCCACCGATCGTGGATAGCGACGATGACCTGGGACGTCTGTATCTGTGACAACGAAACGGGGGTGGTGGGTGGACGAGGACGAGCGCGCGCGGCTGGCCGAGTTCGTCGGCAGCCGGACTCCGGCGCTGATGCGGGTCGCGTACCTGCTGACCGGGGACCGCAACGCCGCCGAGGACCTGTTCCAGTCGGCGTTGGCGCGGACCATCCCGAAGTGGGGAACCATTCGCCACGCCGACCCCGAGGGCTACCTGCGCGTGGTGATGTACCGCGAGCAGATCAGCTGGTGGCGGCGACTTCGCCGGTGGCGGGAGACACCGCTCAACCCGGCGGACGAACCGGTCGGCGGCGACCCGAGCGGCGGCTCCGACGTGCGGTTGGCGATGCGGGCCGCGCTGCGCCACCTGCCACCGACGCAGCGGGCGGTGGTGGTCCTGCGCTACTACGAGGACCTCCCCGAAGCCCGGGTGGCCGAGTTGCTGGGCTGCTCGGTGGGGACCGTGCGCAGCCGTACCCATCGAGCGGTGAAGCGACTGCGCGACCTGCTGCCGGACGTCGACATGCTGGAGGTACGGCGATGACCGAACCCTTCGAGCACCTCATCCGCTCCACCCTCACCGACCTGGCCGAGGAGGCACCGATCGTGCATGACCAGTTGAGCCGAGCGGAACGGCGGGTGCGCAACAGACGTCGCGCCACTGTGGCAGTGGGGGCGGTGAGCACCCTGGCGGCGATCCTGATCGCCACTCCGCTCGCCCTCGCCGCGACCGGCTCGGACGGGCCTACCCCGGCCGTTCCCAGTCCGGCCGGTCCGGCGCCCGTGCCCAGCCCACCCGTACCAACCCCGTCCGCGCCCACCGCGGGGCCGACGGCCGAGCCGAGCCCCGGTGGCGCGGACGCGAATCCGTCTGGCCCGCCCGGCGTACCGGAACGGCCGACGGTCTCGCCGACCCCGTTGACCACGCCGGGCGTACCAGGCAAGCCGGGGGCACCGGGTGTGCCGGCCGGACCGACCGCCTCACCAAGCCCGTCGAATCCGCCGGGCCCGCCCGGTGTGCCGGGCCGACCGACGGTGTCGCCGACGCCGTTGCGCTGACCAGGACCGGTCCGGTCGGTGGTTTCCTCGCGCCGGCCGGACCGACCGTCCCACTGTCATCGCCGGTCACGGTGGCGCCGGTCACGCCACTGGCCTCCCGAGCCGGGGGGAACCGGTCCGAGATTCCGGTCACCCTCTCGCGCCATTCAGCGGTCCCGGCGAGCGTCACGCCCCGCGATGACCAGCGGGCACCGGCCACCGAATTTGTCGAGGCCGGCACGCCCGCTCATCCTTGGGCCATGACCGATCCCGGACGCCCGAGGCGCCAGCTGCGGGGGCGACGATGAGCACCGCCATGGCCCGGGTGCCCGACTCCCTCCGGGGGCAGATCGTCACGCCCGGCGACCGCCGGTACGCGCAACTGCGCTCGACGTACACCAGGTCGGCGTCACCGGCCGCGGTCCTGCTGCCGAAGACCACAGAGCAGGTCGTCGACGCGCTGCGCTACGCGCGGGAGCAGCGGCTGCCCATCGCGGTCCGCAGCGGCGGGCACGGCCTCTCCGGAGCCTCGTCCAACAACGGTGGGGTCGTCATCGACCTGTCCATGCTCAACCGGGTTCAGGTGATCGACGAGCGGGCCGGGCTGGTCCGGGTCGAGGCCGGTGCCCGCTGGGCGAACGTGGCGAAGGCGCTGGCCCCGTACGGCCTGGTGATCAGCTCGGGTGACTACGGCGGCGTCGGCGTCGGCGGCCTGGCCACCGGCGGTGGTGTCGGCTGGCTGGTCCGCGGCCACGGTCTCACCATCGACCGGGTCCGCGCCGTCGAGGTGGTGCTGGCGGACGGAACGCTGGTACGCGCGGACGCCGACCACGAGCCGGAGCTGTTCTGGTTGGTCCGCGGCGCCGGGGCCGGCGCGGGCATCGTGGTGGCCTTCGAGATCGCAGCGGTCGAGCAGCGCAACGTCGGTGTCGCGCAGCTCGTCGTCGAGGCGCATCCGGACGGCCGCACCGTCCGCGAGTGGACGAGCTACCTCACCCAGGCGCCACGGGAGCTGTCGGCGGCCGCCGTGGTGTTCGCCGAGGGTCGATCGGTCCTCATGTCCATCACCGCGGTGGTCGCCGCCGAGAGCCTGCGCCGGGCCCGGCCGGCGGTGGAGCCGCTGCTCGCCATCGGCAAGGTGCTCGAACACCGGACCGACCTGCTGCCCTACCCGACGCTGGTACCGACCGCGCACCTCAACCCCAACGTCGGGCAGCAGCGTGGCACGACCACGAACGGTCTGTTCACCTCGCTGGACGACGCCGGGGCGCGGGCCGTGACTCGGGCGGTGACCGGGCCGGGGCGGGCGGTGATCCAGCTCCGCTCGTTGGGCGGCGCTGTCAACGACGTCGCCTCCGACGCGACCGCGTACCCGCATCGCCACCAGGACACGCTGATCGTGGCCTCGGTGTTTCCGCCGCAGGCCGACGCCGCGTTGAACGCCGCCTGGCGGGCCGCCGGAGCCCGCGCCGACGGCGCGTACGTCAACTTCGAGAGCCGGCCGGACCCGGCCGCCTTCGCCCGGATCTACCCGGGCGAGACCGGGGCCCGGGTTCGGCGGCTGTGGAAGCGGTACGACCCGGACGGTGTGTTCCGATCGGCCCTGCTGACCGGCCAGCCACACCGCGCCACCCAGCCGAGCCGAGCCGCACAGCCGAGTCAGTCGAGCCAGTCGAGCCAGTCGAGCCGATCCGGCCAGCCGAGCCCATCCGGCCAGGCGGGCCGATCGGGCCAGCCGCACCGGCGGCGTCGACGCCCCCGTTGACCGGCTCGCCGCGTACCGGCACACCCAGGTCCGATTCCCGCCAGCCGATGACCGGCCGAGCGGGGCATCATCGGTGACATGGAGATGGACTTCGAGCGGTGTTACCGGGCCGTCGACAGCCGTGACCAGCGGTTTGACGGCTGGTTCTACACCGGTGTGACGTCCACCGGGATCTACTGCCGGCCGTCCTGCCCGGCGATCACGCCCAAGCGGCAGAACGTCCGGTTCTTCCCGTCCGCCGCCGCCGCGCAGGGCGCCGGGCTGCGCGCCTGCCGCCGCTGCCGGCCGGACGCCGCGCCCGGCTCACCGCTCTGGGACGTCCGCGCGGACGTGGTCGGTCGGGCGATGCGGCTGATCGCCGACGGGGTCGTCGACCGGGACGGCGTACCGGGGTTGGCTTCCCGGCTGGGCTACACCGAGCGGCACCTGCACCGGATGCTGCGCGCCGAGATGGGTGCCGGGCCGCTCGCGCTGGCCCGGGCCCAACGCGCTCAGACCGCCCGGATCCTGATCGAGACGACCGACCTGGCGATGGCCGAGATCGCGTTCGCCGCCGGCTTCGGCAGCGTGCGGCAGTTCAACGACACGCTTCGCGAGGTGTACGCGAGCGCACCGTCGGACCTGCGCACTGCCCGTGGCCGCCAGCAGGCGCCGGCCGGGGCGGGGACCATCTCGCTCCGGCTGGCGTACCGCCCGCCGCTGCACGCCCGGGCGCTGCTGGACTTCCTCGCGGTGCGGGCGTTGCCCGGCGTGGAGGCGGTCCGCGACGGGACGTACCACCGGGGTCTGCGGTTGCCGCACGGCACCGGCCAGGTGGCGCTGACCCCGACGGACGGGCACGTGGCGGCGACGTTGCGGCTGGCCGACCTGCGCGACCTGGCGCCGGCGGTGGCCCGCTGCCGCCGGTTGCTCGACCTGGACGCGGACCCGGCGGCCATCGACGCCACGCTGGCCGCCGACCCGGCGCTGGCACCGGCGATCACCGCCGAACCCGGCATCCGCGTCCCCCGTGCCGTCGACGGCTTTGAGCAGGCCGTCCGCGCCATCATCGGCCAGCAGGTCTCGGTGACCTCGGCAAGAACAACCCTCACTCGCCTCCTCACCACCCACGCTCGCGTTGAACATGAGGTTGACGTGGTCGAAGAAGATCGAATCCCAGGTCAACCTCATGATCAACGCGATGAGCTGCGGGGGTTCCTGAGCGCGGAGGACCTGTTGGTCCTGCCGGACCCGGCGTTCGGGATGCCGGTGGGGCGGCGGGAGGCTCTGCGGGGGTTGGCTCGGGCCGTGGTGGACGGATCCGTCGACCTCGCCGCAGGGGTGGATCGGGAGGAGGCCGTTCGGCGGCTGCTCGCGCTGCCCGGCATCGGCCCGTGGACCGCCAACTACCTGGCCATGCGCGCCTTCGGCGACCCGGACGTCCTCCTCAGCTCCGACCTCGCGGTCCGGCGCGGCGCCGCGGCGCTCGGCCTGCCCGACACCCCACAAACCCTCGACAGGTACGCCGAGCGTTGGCGTCCCTGGCGGTCCTACGCCACGATCAGACTCTGGAGAGCGGCATGAACATCGACAGCACCGTCCTGAGCACACCGGCCGGCCCACTGAGCATCCTCGCCGGCCCTGACGGTGACGTACGGGCGGCCGGCTTCACCCCCGACCCGGCGGTGCTGCTGCCCCTGGTCCATCCGGCCCTGCGGGCACCGCTACGGGAGCGGGCCGACCTCGGCCCGGTCAGTGCGGCGGTCCACTCCTACCTGGACGGTGACCTCGCGGCCATCGACACGGTGCCGGTGCGTCAACGCACCGGTGGCGAGTTCATGGCGCACGCCTGGCAGGTGCTGCGCGAGGTCCCGCCGGGCACCCCGGTCACCTACACCGGGTACGCCGCGCTGGCCGGTCGACCACCGGCGGTCCGAGCCGCTGCGGCTGCCTGCGCCCGGAACGCGGCAGCCCTCTTCGTGCCCTGCCACCGGGTTCTGCGCACCGACGGCACGCTCGGTGGCTACCGCTGGGGGCTGGACGTGAAGAAGTGGCTTCTCGGTCATGAGCGACGCTTGACAACAAGCTGACAGGAGCACCGACACTCATTGACGCTACCGTCTGGTAGTGCCTGTGGAGAGCGACGGCGACCCGGCCGCCCGGGGCGCCGCGGGCACCCACCCCGTGCACAACCTCTGGCGGCTTCGCCCCTACCTGCGCCCGTACGCCGCCGAGTTCGCCTGGCTGCTCGTCGCGGGTCTCGCCGGCACCGCGGCCGGGATCGCCGTACCGCTGGTCGTGCAGCGGGTCGTGGACGGGCCGGTGGCCCGACACGAACCGGCCGGGCTGCTCCAGCTCGGCGGCCTGGCCCTGCTGCTCGGCGTGGTCGAGGCGGTGCTCATCTTCATCCGCCGGTGGGTCCAGTCGTCCTCGGCGGTGGGCATGGAGGCGGCGCTGCGCGCCGACGTCTACGCCCACCTGCAACGGCTGCCGACCAGCTTCCACGACCGCTGGCAGTCCGGCCAGTTGCTCTCCCGGATCACCAGCGACCTGTCGGTGATCCGCCGGTTCCTCTCCTTCGGCGTCTTCTTCCTGGTGCTCAACCTGACCACGTACGTGGTCGTGGTGGTGCTGCTGATCAACCTGCACGCGGCGCTCGGGGTGCTGGTCGCGGCCAGCGCGGTGCCGCTGCTGCTGATCAGTCGCCGGTTCGGCCGGCACTACCACGCCGCGTCCCGCCGGATGCAGGACCAGCAGGGCGACGTGGCGACGCTGGTCGAGGAGACCGCACAGGGCCTGCGCACCATGAAGGCGTACGGGCGGGGGCCCGAGCTGGCCGCTCGCTTCGCCGGTGCGGCCCGGCGGCTGCACGACACGGGCGTCGGCAAGGGGCGGCTACTGGCGAACACCTCGGCGCTGCTCGACCTGGTACCCAACGTGACCCTGGGCGTGGTGCTGGCGGCCGGGGCGGCCGCCGCCGCGCACGGCGCGCTCACCATCGGCGAGCTGGTCGCGTTCGTCAGCCTCCAACTGATGCTCATCTGGCCGGTGCAGTCACTGGGCTGGATCATCGCCAACGGCCAGGAGGCGGCCACCGCCGCCGACCGCATCCAGGAGGTGCTGGACACTCCACCGGAGATAGTGGATTCCGCCGACGCTGTCGCGTTGCCGCGCAACGCGGTGCACGGTCGGTTGCGCTTCGAGCGGGTCGCGTTCAGCTATCCGGGTGCCACCACCGGGGTGCTGCGCGAGATCGACCTGACCATCGAGCCGGGCGAGACGCTGGCACTGGTCGGCGCCACCGGCTCCGGCAAGAGCACGCTGCTCTCCCTGGTGCCCCGGCTGCACGACGTGACCACCGGCCGGATCACCCTGGACGGGCACGACCTGCGCGAGCTGCGGCTGGCCTCGCTGCGTCGGCTGGTCGGCGTGGCGTTCGAGGAGCCGACGCTCTTCTCCATGTCGGTGCGGGAGAACCTCACCCTGGGCCGCCCGGACGCCGACGACGACGAGATCCGCGCGGCCCTCGCGCTGGCCCAGGCCGACTTCGCGTACGACCTGCCCTGGGGGTTGGCGACCCGGGTGGGCGAGCAGGGGTTGTCCCTCTCCGGCGGGCAACGGCAACGGCTCGCGTTGGCACGGGCCGTGCTCGGACACCCGGCGGTGCTGGTGCTGGACGATCCGCTCTCCGCTCTCGACGTGCACACCGAGGCCCTGGTCGAAGCGGCGCTGCGGCGGGTTCTGCGCGACAGCACCGCGCTGCTGGTGGTGCACCGGCCGTCGACGATCGCGCTGGCCGACCGGGTCGCCCTGCTGGAGGACGGACGGATCACGGCGACCGGCCGGCACTCCGACCTGCTGGCCACCGTCCCGGCGTACCGGGCGCTGCTCGCCGCCGAGCCGCCCGCCGGGCAGCCACCTCCGGCCGGGGCCAGCGGCCCGAGTTCGTCGCCTTCGGACGGGTGGGGGCTGGTGCGCTCGTGAGGGTGCCGGAGCAGGCCGACCCACCTCCCGAGGAGGAGCCCGAGCTCAACCGCTGGCGCGGAACCGCCACCGACCCGGAGGCCGACCGCAGTCGAGCTGAGGACACCAGCCCCGAGGCGGTGGCCCGGCTACGCCGGCTCAGCCGAACCCTGCTGGGCGACCTGCTCCGCCCGCATCGGCGGCGTCTCGCCGCGGCGGTCGCCCTGCTGCTGGCCCAGAACGCCGCCGCGATGGCCGGCCCGTACCTGGTCATGATCGGCATCGACCGGGCCATCCCGCCGTTGCGCGCCGGCGAGGCCAGCCCGCTGGTTACCGTCGCCGGGGCGTTCGCGGTGGCCGCGGTGACCGAGTACGCGGCCCGCCGCGGTTTCCTCACCATCTCCGCCCGGATCGGCCAGGCCGTCCTGCTCGACCTGCGGCAGCGGGTGTTCGGGCACTTCCTGCGGCTGTCGGTGGGCTTCCACGAGCGGTACACGTCCGGCCGGATGGTCTCCCGGCTCACCAGTGACCTGGACTCCATCGCGGAGCTGGTCGACGGTGGGATCGACAGCCTGGTGCTGGCCGGGCTCTCCATCCTGTCGGTGGCCGCCATCCTGCTGTGGCTGGACCTGCCGCTGGCGGCCGTGACGCTGCTCGCCTTCCCTTTCCTGTTCTGGCTCTCCCGCTGGTTCGCCCGGTCGTCGGCCAGCGCGTACCGACGGACCCGGGACGCGGTCGCGCTGGTCATCGTGCACTTCGTCGAGTCGATGCGGGGCATCCGGGCGGTGCAGGCGTTCCGCCGGGAGCCTCGCAACCAACGGATCTTCGTGGCGCTCGGCGACGACTACCGGCGGAGCAGCCTGCACGCGTTCCGGCTGATCGCCACGTACTCGCCAGCGATCAAGCTGATCGGCAACGTCACAGTGGCGGCGGTGCTCTGCTACGGCGGATGGCGGGTGCTCGGCGGACAGACCGAGATCGGTGTGCTCGCCGCGTTCCTGCTCTACCTACGCCGCTTCTTCGAGCCGATGCAGGAGCTGAGCCAGTTCTACAACTCGTTGCAGTCGGCCACCGCCGCACTTGAGAAGCTGGCCGGGGTGCTCGACGAACGACCGGCCGTCGCCGAACCGGCCCGGCCCACACCGCTGCCGACCGGTCCCGGCCGCGGCGAGTTGATCTTTTGCTCGGTCGGCTTTGGCTACCGGGCCGACACCCCGATTCTCTGCCGGCTGGAGCTGATAGTTCCGGCCGGGCAGACCGTGGCGCTGATCGGCCCCACCGGGGCGGGCAAGTCTACGATCGCCAAGTTGGTCGCCCGGTTCCACGACCCCGACACCGGCACGGTACGGCTGGACGGGGTCGACCTGCGTGACGTACGCGACGCCGACCTGCGCCGCGCGGTGGTGCTGGTGACGCAGGAGAACCACCTGTTCAGCGGGACCGTCGCGGAGAACATCAGGTTCGGTCGCCCGGGGGCCGACGACGCCGCCGTCCAGGCCGCCGCGCGGGCGATCGGGGCGCACGACTTCATCGCCGCACTACCCGAGGGGTACGCCACTCAGGTGCACCGGCGCGGCGGCCGGCTCTCCGCCGGCCAGCGGCAGCTGGTCGCGTTCGCCCGCGCGTTCCTGGCCGACCCGACAGTGCTGATCCTGGACGAGGCGACGTCGTCGCTGGACGTGCCGACGGAACGTCTGGTGCAGCGGGCACTCGGCACCATCCTGCGCGACCGCACCGCACTGGTGATCGCACACCGTCTGTCCACAGTGGAGACCGCTGACCGGGTGCTCGTCCTCGACGGCGGAAGGGTCGTCGAGGACGGCCCGCCGGCCGTGCTCGCCGAGGCCGACGGCCGGTACGCCGCCCTGCACCGCCAGTGGCGTGACTCGCTGATCTGACCGGGCCGCCCCACCGAGGCCACGACCGCCGGCCGGTGTGTTCGGTCGCAACTCCGTCGCCCCGCAGCCGGTAGGTGCCTACGATCGCAGGATGACCGATACGGCGAGGACGGCCCGCGCCGGCGTTCCCGAGCGTCCGACCCTGGACGGGCTCGAGGAGAGCTGGGCACGCCGCTGGCAGGAGGAAGGCACGTACGCGTTCGACCGCTCGAAGCAGCGGAGCGACGTGTTCTCGATCGACACCCCACCGCCGACCGTATCGGGCGAGTTGCACATGGGGCACGTCTTCTCGTACACGCACACCGACACCACCGCGCGGTACCAGCGGATGCGCGGCAAGGCCGTCTTCTACCCGATGGGCTGGGACGACAACGGCCTGCCCACCGAGCGTCGGGCGCAGAACGTGTACGGGGTGCGCTGCGATCCGGCGCTGCCGTACGACCCGGTGTGGCGGCCACCGGCGGCTCCGGTCGACGACGCGGCCCGCCGCGACCCCACCCCGATCTCCCGGCGCAACTTCATCGAGCTGTGCGAACGGTTGACGGTCACCGACGAGCAGGCCTTCGAGGCGCTGTGGCGACGGCTCGGGCTGTCGGTGGACTGGTCCCTGACGTACACGACCATCGGTCGGATCGCCCGGACCACCAGCCAACGGGCGTTCGTCCGCAACCTGCGCCGCGGCGAGGCGTACCAGTCGGAGGCGCCGACCCTGTGGGATGTCGGCTTCGCCACCGCTGTCGCCCAGGCCGAGTTGGAGGACCGGGAACGCCCCGGCGCCTACCACCGGCTGCGGTTCACCGCGGCCGACGGGCGGGAGGTGCTCATCGACACCACCCGGCCGGAGCTGCTACCGGCCTGCGTGGCGCTGGTCTGCCACCCCGACGACGAGCGGTACGCCGACCTGGTGGGCACCACCGTGCGCAGTCCGCTGTTCGACGTCGACGTGCCGGTGTACGCCCATCCCCTCGCCGAACCCGGCAAGGGCACCGGTGTCGCGATGGTCTGCACGTTCGGTGACCTGACCGACGTGACCTGGTGGCGTGAGCTGGGGCTGGACACCCGGGTGGTGATCGGCCGGGACGGTCGGTTGCTCCCCGAGCCGCCGCACGGGGTGCCGGCCCAGCCGTACGCGGCGCTGGCCGGGCAGACCGTCAACGCCGCCCGTCGGGAGATCGTCGGGATGCTCGCCGACGCCGGTGACCTGATCGGCGAGCCGCGTCCGATCACCCACCCGGTCAAGTTCTACGAACGCGGCGACCGGCCACTGGAGATCGTGTCGACTCGACAGTGGTATCTGCGCAACGGCGGCCGGGACGCGGCGCTGCGAGCCACGCTGCTGGGCAGGGGCGAGCAGCTGCACTGGGTGCCGGCGCACATGAAACACCGCTACGACAACTGGGTGGGCGGCCTCAACGGGGACTGGCTGGTCAGCCGTCAACGCTTCTTCGGCGTGCCGGTGCCGGTGTGGTACCGGCTCGACGACACTGGCGAGCCGGACTGGTCCCACCCTCTCACGCCGGACGAGTCCGCGCTGCCGGTCGACCCGTCGAGCGATCCGGCGCCCGGTTACGACGAGTCGCAACGCGGCCGACCGGGCGGCTTCATCGGCGACCCGGACGTTCTGGACACCTGGGCCACGTCCTCGGTGACCCCGCAGATCATCGGTGGCTGGGAGACCGACCCGGACCTGTTCGCCCGGGTCTTCCCGATGGACCTCCGCCCGCAGGGGCAGGAGATCATCCGGACCTGGCTCTTCGACACGGTGGTCCGCTCACACTTCGAGCACGGGGTGCTGCCCTGGCGGGACACCGTGCTCTCGGGCTGGATCCTCGACCCGGACCACAAGAAGATGTCCAAGGCCAAGGGCAACGTGGTCACCCCGCTGGCGCTGCTGGAGCAGCACGGCTCCGACGCGGTGCGCTACTGGGCGGCCAGCGGCAAGCCCGGCATGGACCTGGCCTTCGACCCGGCGCAGATCAAGGTCGGCCGGCGACTGGCCACCAAACTGCTCAACGCGTCCAAGTTCGCGCTCGGGCTGGGCGCCGCCGACGCGTTGCGCGCCCCGACGACCGCACCACTGGACCGGGCCATGCTCGCCGAACTGGCCACCGTGGTCACCGCCGCCGGCACCGCCTTCGACTCGTACGACCACACGGCGGCCCTTCAGGTCACCGAGGCGTTCTTCTGGCGGTTCTGTGACGACTACATCGAGCTGGTCAAGGAGCGGGCCTACGGCACCGGCCCGGCGGCGGACTCCGCACGGGCGGCGCTGGCCTCGGCGCTGTCGGTGCAGCTGCGATTGTTCGCCCCGGTGCTGCCGTACGTGACCGAGGAGGTCTGGTCGTGGTGGCGGTACGGCTCGGTGCACCAGGCGCCGTGGCCCACCACCTACGAGGTGACCCGGACGATCGAGGGCTCGGGTGACCCGGCGCTGCTGCGGCTCGCCGGTGACGCGTTGAGCCAGGTGCGACGGGCCAAATCCGAGCGGAAGCTGTCGATGAAGGCGGAGGTGCCGTTGGCGGAGGCGCTCGGCCCGGCGGCGCTGCTGGAGCAGCTCACGCTGGTCGCCGACGACCTACGGGCGGCGGGCCGGATCGGCAAACTCGACCTGCTCCCGGACCGTACCCCGGAGTTGGTCATCGCCTGCGCCTTCTGACCTGCCGGTCCGCCGCCGCCCGAGCGGGCGGCGGACCGGTGCGTCACCAGCCGCGCAGAAAGCGCAGCCCGAGCAGGAACGCGATCACGGCGGGCCCCACCAGCAGGGTGATCGCCTGGAGGCGGTACGGCATCCGGTGCCGGGTCAGCTCCCCCGCGTTGCCCAGCACGATGGCCCCGGCCAACATCAGGAAAGCGCCCCACCAACCGGTCTTCAGGTGGATCAGATCCACCCGGATCAGTTGCAGGGTCAGGCCGAGCAGCGCGCCGGTCAGCGCGAGCAGGGCCACCGCCCGGTGCAGGCCGCGGGCGAGCGGGTGGGCCGCCCGCCACCAGTAGGTGCCGGCGACCGCCAGGCAGGGCAGCACCACCAGGAGTGGCCAGCCTCGCCCCATCACGCCGAACATCAGCAGCGCGCCGACCGCGAAGACGATCGTGCCGACGCAGGCGAGCATGTACCCGGCGAAGGCCCGGCCGCCGCCGCGAACCAGCAACGGCCCACCGCTGGCCGCGATCAACGCGGCCGGGATCAGGATGAAGACCGCCCACCAGTGGAACTGGCCGCTCCCCTGAGCCGCCGTGGCGACCGTGGCACAGGCCAGCCCGGCGACGGCCAGGCTGGTCAGCCACGGCCGGCTGCTCCGGGAGTACGGCTCAGCCAACGACGTCCGCTCCGCTTCGACGCTCACGCCCACCAGCCTGGCCGGAGGTGGCCTGACCGGTCCATCCGGCCAGCCCTACCGCCGCGCGGGGGCTGGCCGGAACAGCGGCTCGCACCGTTGTCAGCTCGTCTCGCCGGCCACGCTGAACGAGCGCAGGCGGTCGATGGCGAGCACTGTGAAGCCGACGCTGACCAGCGCGGTCATCACCGACGCCACCGGCACCGACACGCTGGTCTCCAGCAGCCCGGTGGGGGCGATCCGGTCGGCGAGGGCGATCACGTACTGCTGGATGGAGAGCACCTTGGTGCCGCTGACGAAATTGCCCAGCAGCCCCTCCCAGATCAGCACGTAGACCAACCCGAGCAGCACCGGCCGCCTGGTGACCAGGCTGAGCGCGAGGAACAACGCCGAGTACGCCAGCGCGCCGAGCGCCGCCGAGACCGCCAGCGCCAGTCCGAGGCGTACCGAATCGGCGAGCACACCCGCGACGTAGAGCGGCACCGCCACTGTGACGGCAGTGACCCCGGCGGCCACCGCGAGCTTCGGCAGCACGATCTGCCAGCGCGGCAGCGGCTTGGTCAGGATGTGCACCACGGTGCCGTCGTCGATCTCGGCGCCCAGCACGCCGGTGCCGATGATCAGCGCGACCACCGGCAGCACCACGGCCAGCCCGAGACCGACCAGCACCGGCGGCCCCCACTGGCCCGGGTCCACCCCCAGCGACCGGCAGAGCACGGCCAGCCCGAGCAGCACCAACGGCAGCGGTAGCAGCAGCAGGAACCGACGGCGGCCGAACAACCCGCGCGCGGTGATCCAGGTAACTGTCGACATGTCAGGCCTCCACCAGGTAGGAGAAGACGCTCTCCAGGGACTCGTCGGACGGCACCAGCTGGCGTACCCGGATGCCCTTGTTCAGCGCGATCCGGGGCAGCGCCCGGGTGAACGCGCCGTAGTCACCGGCCCGGACGGTCAACCCGGTCGGGTCCAACTCGACCCCACTCACCGACGCCTCGGCGATCAGCGCGACGGCCAGCGCCCGGTCGTCGGTGGAGCGCACCGCGAAGACGTGCGGGCGGTTGGTCATCAACCGGCGGATGGTCCGGAAGTCGCCGGAGGCGGCCAACCGGCCGGCAACCATCACCTGCACCGTCCCGGAGACCTGTTCGACCTCCTCCAGGATGTGCGAGCTGAACAGGATCGTCCGGCCAGCGTCACCCAGGGTGTGCAGCAGCTGCATCATGTGCAGCCGCTGGCGCGGGTCCATGCCGTTGAACGGCTCGTCGAGCAGCAGCACCTGCGGATCGTGCACCAACGCGGCGGCCACCCGGGCGCGCTGGCGCATGCCCTTGGAGTACGTGCCGATCCGGCGGTCCTGCGCCGACTCCAGCTCCACCAGATCGATGGCCCGTCGGGCCGCGGCCGCCGGATCGGGCAGCCGGTGCAGCTTCGCGCTGGCCAACACGAACTCGTAGGCGGTGAGGAAACCCTGCACCGCCTCCCGCTCGCTGACCAGCCCCAGCCGCCGGTAGACGTCGGGGTTGCGCCAGGTCGGCTCGTCGTCGAGGGTGACGGTGCCGCGCGACGGGGAGAGGAACCCGGCCATCATGTGCAGCAGCGTGGTCTTGCCAGCGCCGTTCGGGCCGAGCAGCCCGGTCACGCCCGGGCCGAGGGACATGCTGATGTCGTTGACAGCGACCACGTTGCCGTACCACCGGGACACCCCGGTCAGGCTCAGCGTGCTCATCAGGAGGCGACCTTCCGGTAGCGGGCCAGCAGGAGGGCGGTCGCGCCGGCGACCAGCAGCACCGCGGCCAGGGCGTAGACCGGGCCGAACCCGCCGATCATCATCTCGCCCGGATCGCCCTCGACCAGCAGGTCACCCAGGGACCAGATGCCCACCCCCTGGACCAGCGTGGAGGGTGAGGCGAGCCCGGCCAGCTCGTTGGCGGCACGCGACGGCAGGATGCTCAGCACGCCCACGATCGGGGTGGTCATCAGGAAGACCGCGACCACGCCGCCGGCGGCGAAGGCACGCTTACCGGTCAGCGACGCGACCAGCAGACCGACCGAGGCGAAGACCACCGCCCACAGCCCGGCGTAGAGCAGCCCGGGGAGCAGGTCGAGCAGCTCGTTCCACACCCCGCGCATGCCCTGCTTGGTGGTGAACGCGGCACCCAGGAACATCAGCAGCTGCGGCCCGCCGAGCAGCAGCCAGAGGGCAGTGACCAGCGCCAGCAACTTGGCCAACGCGTAGTCGGTGCGCGGCAGCGGCCGGGAGAAGTACAGCGGCAGCACGCCGCTGCGCAGATCCCGGGAGACCAGCTCCGGAGCGACGACAGCGACGAAGAAGATGACCAGCCAGCTCATCGCGTCGGCGAACTGGGCGTACGTGGCCACCGGCTCGCCGATCTGGCTGCGTATTGCGGCCAGGGCCACCGCGACCAGGGTGACGATGCCGACCACCAGCCACGGGAAGATCTTGGCCTTGGCGCTGCGGCCGAGACCGAACGCGGTGCGCAGACCGTGCCCGTAGAGCGCGCCGAAGACCTGCCGGCGGCCGAGCCTCGGGCCCTCGTAGCGTTGGTAACCGATGTCGTGGATGACGCCGGTCGGCGTGGAGCGCACGGCGGCGGTGGACGGCTCAGGCATGTGTGAGCTCCCTCGTGGCGAAGAGTTCGGCCACCCGGTGCCGGCGCTGGTCCAGTCGGTGCAGTGGCAGGTCCAGTTCGGCGACCGCACCGAGGATCAGGTCGTAGGTGCCGTCGTCGGCGAGCGGCACGAGGAGCAGTCGCCCGTCCCGGGCGACCGGCAGTTTCAGCTCGGCGAGTCGGGCGGCGAGTTCCTCGGTGCCCTCGCTGACCTCCACGGCGAGCACGTCAGTGGCAGTGGTCATCGCGGAGATGTTGTCAGCGCGCAGCAACCGGCCGCCGTCGATGGCGATCAGCGTGTCGCAGATCCGCTCCACCTCCCCGAGCAGATGCGAACAGACCAGCACGGAGATGCCGAACTCGGTGCCGATCCGGTGCACCAGGGCCAGCATGGCGTCGCGGCCGGCAGGGTCCAGGCCGTTGGTCGGTTCGTCCAGCAACAGCAGGTCGGGGTCGTGCACCAGCGCCTGGGCCAGCTTGACGCGCTGCTTCATGCCGGTCGAGTAGCCACCGACCGGGCGGTAGCGCTCCTCGTAGAGCCCCACGTGCCGCAGCGCCTCCGAGGCCCGCTCGCGAGCCGCGGTGCGGGGAAGGCCGCTCATCCGGCCGAGGTGGGTGACCAGCTCGGCGGCGGACAGGTCCGGTGGGAGGCAGTCGTGTTCCGGCATGTAGCCGACGCGGCTGCGGACAGCCGCCGGATCTGCGGTCGGGTCGATGCCGAGCACCGAGACCTGACCGCTGGTTGGTGCGATCAGGCCGAGCAGAATCTTGATCAACGTGGATTTGCCGGCGCCGTTCGCGCCCACCAGGCCGATGATCCCGGGCTCGACGGCGACGGTGAGGTCGGCCAACGCGGTGACCCGACCTCCGTACGTCTTGGTGAGCGACTGGGTCGCGATCAGTGTCACGGGCTCAGCGTAGGGAGTCGATGCCCAGCAGGGACACCGGCACGCCCCCGGCACTCCCCTGATCCTTTTCCCGCCGGACCCCTAAGGTCCCCCGCCGCGGCTCCCACGGCGTTTGCGCCGGTCCCGCGTTCGACCCGACCCCGCCTTGGGAAAGACCCGTCCAGGGTGACACCATTCACCTCCCGTTCACCAGGCATCGACCCGCCCGGTGATCGACCGACGACGCGGGAGGAATCCTGATGGCCGAGGTGGGCGTCCCCAAGGTGAGCGTCGTGGTGCCGGCGTACAACAGCGGCCGACACATCGAGAAGCTCGCTGCCTCGCTGCTGCGCCAGTCACTGCCCGCCGACGAGTTCGAAGCCGTCTTCGTCGACGACGGCTCGACCGACGACACCGCGGAGCGCCTGGACCAGCTGGCCGCCGAGCACCCACACATCAGGGTGCTGCACATCGAGAACTCCGGCTGGCCGTCGCGTCCGCGCAACCTCGGCGTCGAACACGCCCGCGGCGAGTACGTCTTCTTCGCCGACGACGACGACTGGTTCGCCGACGAGGCACTGGAGCGGCTCTACGCCTGCGCGAAGGCCAACGACGCCGACATCGTGGTGGGGAAGATGGCCGGGTACGGACGCCCGGTGCCGCGGGAGCTGTTCCGCAAGAACCGCTTCGACGCCACCCTGGCGAACGCGCCCCTGATCGACAGCCTGACCTGTCACAAGCTGTTCCGGCGCGCCTTCCTCAACGAGCACGACCTGCGGTTTCCGGAGGGCGGAAAGCGTCGGCTGGAGGACCACGCGATGGTCGTGCGGGCCTACTTCCTGAGCCGGCACACCTCGGTGCTGTCCGACTACGTCTGCTACCACCACGTCCACCGGACCGACGCGCGCAACGTCACCGCGGGCCGGCTGGAGCCGTCGAGCTACTACCGGGCCGTGCGGGAGGCGCTGGACATCGTCGACGCGCACACCGAGCCCGGTCCGCTGCGGGACCGGTTGCACCGGCGCTGGCTGCGCAACGAGATGATCAGCCGACTGCGCGGCAAGCGGCTGCTGGAGGCCGACGAGGCGTGGCTGGAGCAGGTCGCGCTGGAGACCCAGAAGATCATCCAGGACCGCTTCGCCCCTGGTGTCGCCGCCGGGTTGCCACCCCTGCTGCGGGCCGTGGCATACCTGGCGGAGCGGGGCCGCGTCGCGGACCTGCGCAAGCTGGCCCGCTGGGAGGCGGGCATCGCCGCGCACGGCACGATCGACGAACTCCAGCGCGCGGACCACGCCGTCACGGTGACCCTCGCCGCCGAGCTGCGCTCGGAGAACCAGCCGGTCGGCTTCCGCACCGACGATGGCCGCGACGTGCTGGTGCTCCCGATGGACGAGATCGCCCCCGAGGTGCTCGACGCCACCGCGCAGGTGCGCAAGGCCCGCCTGGACCTGGTGGCCCGCCACCGGGAGACCGGTGCCGAGATCTTTCTTCCGAACACCTTCCAGACCGAGCGGATCACCGGTACGACCGGAGCGGACACCGTCCACCTGGTGCACCGGGCCACCGCCACGATCGACTTCGCCGCCCTCAACGGGGGCCGGACCAGAGGCAGCTGGCAGCTCAAGGCCCGGATCACGAACGTGGGATGGACCGAGGACGCGCGACTGCCGCTGGTGTTCATCTGCCGGGCCGACGGCTCGCGACCCCGGATCCGCGACCAGCGGAAGGTGTGGAACCGGCTGCGGTCGGCGGTAGGCCGGCGGATCAAGCGCTGATCCGCCCGCGTGGGTCTTGGAGTGGCGCCCTCGACCGATGGGCGGTCGGCTGCGAAACTGTGTGCCGGTCAGCGAGTGGGGGGTGTGGATGAGCAACGGCTGGGTGCTGCCCGACGAGGTGCTGCGTGACGCACCGGCGTACACGCCACGTCCCGGTGAGCTCGCGGATCTGGAGCTGCTGCTGACCGGCGCGTACGCCCCGCTGACCGGCTTCATGACCCGCGCCGACCTGGTCTCGGTCAGCCGACGCTCCCGGCTGGCGGACGGCACACCGTGGCAGGTCGCGGTCGTTCTCCAGGTGCCGGCCGCCCTGGCGCAGAGCTTCGATCCGCGCGACCCGGCCCGGCGGGCGCTCGTGCTGACCGACGGGGAGGGCGCCCCGGCGGCCGCCCTGGACGTGGCCGACGTCTGGCCGGTCCGCGACGGCGTGTCGGGAGTGGGCGGCCAGGTTCGACGGCTGGGCGACGGCGGGCACGGTCCGTTCCAGCGACTGAGGCGCAACCCGGAGGAGGTCCGTGCGCTGCTGCCCCCGGGCCGGGTGCTCGGTGTGATCGCCGATCGGCCGCTGCATCGTCCACAGCTCGCCCAGATCGCTCACGCCGCCCGCACCCTGGCCGCTCATCTGCTCGTGATGATCCCGGTCGGCGAGGGTGGCGCAGACGGGCTCCCACCGGAGGCGCTGGTCCGTTCGATCTTCGCCGCGCGGGACCGGATGCCGCCCGCCACCCTGATCGCGGTGCCACTGTCGCACCGACGCGAGGAGATCAGCGACGCGTTGCTGCGCGCCCGGGTCTCGGCCGCGTACGGGGTCACCCACCTGCTCTCCACCGGGGAGATGCTCTCCGGCGCCGGGCTGCGGGTGCTGGTGCCGCGCGAACTCGCCTACGACAACCGCGACGGGCAGTGGCGTTGGCGGGAGGACATCCCGCCGCGCAACCGCCGGCTCGCGCTGACCCAGCCGGAGATCGACGACCTGCTCGACCGGGGCTTCCCGCTACCGGAGTGGCACACGCCGCCCGCCGTGGCGCGGGAGTTGGCCCGGGCCCGGCCGCCGCGTCGGCAGCGAGGGCTGGTGGTCTTCCTGACCGGTCTCTCCGGCTCGGGCAAGTCGACGATCGCCCGAGGGTTGGCGGACGCGTTACGGGAGAGCGGCGACCGCACTGTGACCCTGCTCGACGGGGACGTGGTGCGTCGGGAACTCTCCGCCGGGCTGGGCTTCAGCAAGACCGACCGTGATCTCAACGTCCGGCGGATCGGCTGGGTGGCCGCCGAGATCGCCCGACACCGTGGGGTGGGCATCTGCTGTCCGATCGCCCCGTACGCGGCTGCTCGGGCCACCGCCCGGGAGATGGCTCTCGCCGCCGGATCGGGTTTCGTGCTGGTGCACGTGGCCACTCCGCTGGAGGTGTGCGAGCAGCGGGACCGCAAGGGCCTGTACGCGCGGGCGCGGGCTGGCCTGCTCACCGGGATGACGGGCATCGACGACCCGTACGAGGAGCCGACCGACGCCGATCTGGTGCTCGACACCACCGACCTGAGCGTGGCGGACGCGGTGCAGGCCGTGCTGCATCATCTGACCGAGACCGGCTGGGTGGAGCTGAAGATCGCCACCGCCTGAGGCACCGCCGTACCCGTTTCTTTCACCGCTGAGCGGCACGCGCTAGTGTTCATCTTTGTTGGAACACGTTTGACCGCGTGAGGTACGTGGACGCTCGGGGAGGCATGGCTGATGCTCGCTCAGCAGCGGCAGGCGGCCATCCTGGAGCGGGTGCGCACGACCGGCGGCGTCCGGGTCAGCGAGTTGGCAGGCGAGTTCGGCGTCTCCGACATGACCATCCGGCGTGACCTCGACGCGCTGCACGAGCGCGGCCTGCTGGCCAAGGTGCACGGCGGCGCCACCACGACCGGGCCAAGCTCGACCGACGAGCCGGGCTTCCGCGCCAAGTCGGTCCGCCAACTGCCGGAGAAGGCCGCCATCGCCGACCGGGCGGCCCAACTGGTCCGGCCGGGAGCGGCGGTCGCGCTCTCCGCCGGCACCACCACCGCCGAACTGGCCCGCCGGCTGCTGGACGTGCCCGAGCTGACAGTGGTGACCAACTCGCTGCCGGTGGCCGAGATCATGCACGCCGGTGGCCGCCCGGACCAGACGGTGGTGCTCACCGGCGGCGTACGCACACCGTCGGACGCGCTGGTCGGTCCGCTCGCGGTCGGGGCCGTCCGCTCACTGCACCTGGATCTACTCTTCCTGGGCGTCCACGGCATCACCGAGCGGGCCGGCTTCACCACACCGAACCTGATGGAGGCGGAGACCGATCGGGCGCTCGTGGCGGCGGCGGACCAGCTGGTGGTGCTCGCCGACCACACCAAGTGGGGCACCGTCGGCATCTCCTCGATCGTCGGGTTGACGGCGGCCCACGTACTGGTCAGCGACGACCGGTTGCCTCCACCCGCACGGCGGGTACTCGGCGAACAGGTGGGCGAACTGATCATGGTCAAGGCGACAGGGGCGGGCCGCGTGACGCGCACGCCGACAACTGAGGGGACGGCGCCGTGAAGCGCACCGCGATCGACCTGGCCGACGGCCGGGAGCTGATCTACTTCGACGAGCGCGACGACGCGGTCCGCGACCAGCCGGACCGCCGGGACCTGCCGCCGCCTCCCCCCGCGTCGCAGCTGCGCTACGACCCGTTGACCGACGAGTGGGTGGCGGTCGCCGTGCACCGGCAGACCCGCACCTTCCTCCCGCCGGCGAACGAGTGCCCTCTCGACCCGTCGGTGGGCGACCGGCTGACCGAGATCCCCGCACCCGACTACGACGTGGTGGTCTTCGAGAACCGGTTCCCGTCGCTGAGCGGTCGGGTGGCCGAGGAGCCCGGCGAGATCACCCCGTTCACACCGGTCCGGCCGGGCCTCGGCCGGTGCGAGGTGGTCTGCTTCACGTCGGACCACAACGCCTCCTTCGCCAGCCTGCCCCCGCGCCGGGTCCGCACCGTGCTGGACGCCCTCGCCGACCGCACCGAGGTGCTCGGCGCACTGCCCGGCGTCGAGCAGATCTTCTGCTTCGAGAACCGGGGCGTTGAAATCGGCGTCACGCTGCACCATCCGCACGGCCAGATCTACGCGTACCCCTTCGTGACGCCGCGCACCCGCGCGCTGCTGGCCGCGGCACGCCGGCACGCCGAGCGAACCGGCGGGGGCAACCTGTACGCGGACGTGCTGGCCGCCGAGCGCGCCACCGGTGACCGGGTGGTCACCGAGAACGAACACTGGACGGCGTTCGTCCCGGCGGCAGCCCGCTGGCCGTTCGAGGTGCACGTCGCGCCGCACCGCGTGGTGCCCGACATCCCGGCGCTCAGCGACAGCGAGCGGGAAGCCTTCGGGCCGCTCTACCTGGATCTACTTCGTCGCTTCGACGGCCTGTTCGACATCCCGATGCCGTACATCTCGGCCTGGCACCAGGCTCCCGTACGGGTCGACCGCGAGCTGGGCCACCTGCACCTGCAGCTGTTCAGCATCCGGCGGGCCAAGGACAAGCTGAAATACCTGGCGGGCTCCGAATCCGGGATGGGCGTCTTCATCAACGACATCGCTCCGGAACGCGCCGCCGACCTGCTGCGCGCCGCCTGAGCGCGGCGCGGCGCAGCTCGGCGCTGTGCTGTTCGGCGCTGTGCTGTTCGGCGTTGGCTTGGCGGGAAACAGGGCGCGGGGGGCCCGGGACAGGGCCCCCCGCAGGGAAGGGACGGCTGGCTGTGCACGGCACAGCCGGGAAGGCTGGCTGATCGGCGCACGGGTGCCGCGGGTCGACCGTGGTCAACCTTCCTGGACGCGACTGGCATCTCGTCCATCCTGGTCAACGAGGCGCGCCGGGGGCAGTGACGCCGACCGGCGCGGCAACGCTGGACACGCCGAAGCCCGCCGGCTGGGACGCCGGCGGGCTCCGATGACGCGGTACGCCTGGATCAGGCAGCGATCTTGCGGGCCAGGTTCTCGTCGAGCGCGTTCATGAACTCGTCGGTGGTCAGCCACGGGGCGTCCCGCGAGATGAGCAGCGAGAGGTCCTTGGTCATCTGGCCGCCTTCGACGGTGTCGACGATGACCTGCTCCAGGGTGTTGGCGAACTCGGTGACCGCCGGGGTGCCGTCCAGCTTGCCCCGGTGGGCCAGGCCCCGGGTCCAGGCGTAGATCGACGCGATCGGGTTGGTCGACGTCTTCTCACCCTTCTGGTACTGCCGGTAGTGCCGGGTGACAGTGCCGTGGGCGGCCTCGGCCTCGACGGTACGACCGTCCGGGGAGAGCAGGACGGAGGTCATCAGACCCAGCGAGCCGAAGCCCTGCGCGACGGTGTCGGACTGCACGTCACCGTCGTAGTTCTTGCAGGCCCAGACGTAGCCGCCCTCCCACTTGAGCGCGGCGGCGACCATGTCGTCGATCAGCCGGTGCTCGTAGGTGATGCCGGCGGCGGCGAACTCGTCCTTGAACTCGGCCTCGAACACCTCGGCGAAGAGGTCCTTGAACCGACCGTCGTACGCCTTGAGAATGGTGTTCTTGGTGGACAGGTAGACCGGGTAGTTGCGGTCCAGTCCGTACCGGAACGACGCCCGGGCGAAGTCCCGGATCGACTCGTCGTAGTTGTACATGCCCATGGCGATGCCGCCGCCGGGGAAGTTGGCGACCTCCATCTCCATCGGCGCGCCGCCGTCGGCCGGGGTGTAGGTGATGGTCACCGTGCCCGGGCCGGGGACGACGAAGTCGGTGGCCTTGTACTGGTCACCGTGGGCGTGCCGGCCGATGATGATCGGCTTGGTCCAGCCGGGGACCAGCCGCGGCACGTTGGACATGATGATCGGCTCACGGAAGACGACGCCGCCGAGGATGTTGCGGATGGTGCCGTTGGGCGACCGCCACATCTTCTTCAGGCCGAACTCCTCGACCCGGGCCTCGTCCGGGGTGATGGTCGCGCACTTGACGCCGACGCCGTGCTCCTTGATGGCGTTGGCGGCGTCGATCGTGACCTGGTCGTCGGTCTCGTCGCGGTGCTGGATCGACAGGTCGTAGTAGTGCAGGTCGACGTCGAGGTAGGGCAGGATCAGCTGCTCCCGGATCTGCTTCCAGATGATCCGGGTCATCTCGTCGCCGTCGAGTTCTACGACCGGGTTGTTTACCTTGATCTTCGCCATCGGCCGGCGCTCCTCTCGGGGGACACGTGCTCAAGCAGTACGAGCGTACTGCAATTGGGCGGACAGCCCCCAGCCGGCCTCGACCGGCCGGCGAAACCGGGCTGCGCGGAACAGGAATGCCCTGGAATCATCGTCCGATGCCACTGAGCCGCACACTCGGGTCTATCACGGTCACCGCGCTCACCGACGGTGAGGGTGCCTTCTTCCAGCCCCGCGCGGAGGCGTTTCCGCAGGCCACAGCGGCGCACTGGGCGGAGGCCGACCGGCGCGACCCCGGCTCGGTGACCGCCGACGGGCAATGGTGGCTGCCGTTCCGCAGCTTCGCGATCCGCGCCGGAGACGGGCCGGTCACGCTCGTCGACGCCGGGATCGGCCCAGCCGACGCACCCGCCGCGAGCTGGGCGCCAGTGCCGGGGCGGATGCCCGCCGAGTTGGCTGCGGCAGGCATCGACCCCGCCGATGTCGACACTGTCGTCCTGACCCACCTACACAGCGACCATATCGGCTGGGCGGTCACCGGCACGCCGGGGCAGCCGTACTTCCCGAACGCGAGCTACCTGGTCCAGCGCGCCGAGATCGACGCGGCGGAGACGCTCAACCCCGGGCTGCCGGCTGGCCTCATCGCGCCCCTGCGCGCCGCCGGCCAGCTCCGGGTGGTCGACGGCGAGACCGCCCTCACCCCAGCGGTACGTCTGCTGCCCACCCCCGGTCACACGCCCGGTCACCAGTCGGTGCTCCTGACCTCGGCCGACGAACGGATGCTGTTCACCGGGGACCTGCTGGTGCACATGGTGCAACTCGTCGACCCCGAGCTGGCGTACGCCCACGAGGAAGACCCGGAACTCGCCCGCACCTCCCGGCTGACCGCCCTGCGCACCCACTCCCCCACCGTCCTGGCCACCCCCCACCTCGGAACCCCCTTCACCAGCCCTTCCTGATCACCCGCCGCGCCCCCTCACGCCCGATTGATCATGAAGTTATTGCCACGACACGCCGAGCCGGAGGGCAACAACTTCATGATCGACGGGGTGCCGCGCAGGGGTCACCCATCGGAGCGGTCGAGCAGGGCCCTCGATCCTGGATCGAGGGGTGACGCGAGCCCCGGGAGACCACTACAACGAGGATCGAGCACGATCTCGACTCAAGATCCGCGCAACAACAGCGAAGGTGCTGCCTCCAGTGCCCGCAAGGCAGCAACATCCCCGAAGTTGCGTGCGCCGCACCCGACGTCCGCCCCACCCCACCCGCCTGGCCGCGGCGTTCGCCACCGCCGCCCCCTCCTCGTTGATCAAGAGGTTTGCGTCACCACGGGCGCGATTCCTGACGCAAACCTCTTGATCAAGCGCAGCCGGACCCGGGGTTGGTTGGGGTGGGACTGGGCTCGGTGGGGTGGACTGGGCTCGGTGGGGTGGACGGCGAAGGGCGCGCCGGCTTTTGCCGGTGCTTGTCGCGGTCGGCGCGGCCGAACAGGCCCTTGCCGGCACCGAGCAGCACGGG